>NZ_JACJPT010000062.1:0-29897 GCF_014696195.1 Sphaerospermopsis sp. FACHB-1094
GAGTCAGGAGTCAGGAGTCAGGAGTCAGGAGTCAGGAGTCAGGAGTCAGGAGTCAGGAGTCAGGAGTCAGGAGTCAGGAGTCAGGAGTCAGGAGTCAGGAGGTAAAGATTTCCCCCCAGTCACCAATCACCAATCACCAATCACCCATTACCAATCACCAATAATCACCCATTACTAAGATTAACAGCTAATTTATCAGCTATTCCCGCAATCCAATTTTCATCTTGTTTTGTATAACTGCGGGGAGCATTTGCTCCTAAAATTAACACACCTTCTTTACCAATAGGTTGACAAATTACACCTTGGGTATTTTCGGGTAAATAATCAAATTCAATTTTGCCAGGATAGACTTTTAAAGCTACTAAATAAACCGGTTTTTGGGTTTCTAATACTCTTTTCAATATTGCACCAGGGGTAACTTCTGATTTAGCACCCAGAATACCGCGACGTAACAGAACTTTACCTTGGTAATAAACTACAAGCGATCGCGTAACTGTATTAGTTAACAATAACCTTGATGCCCAAGCTAATTCTGTTTTCACGGTTTCTGGTAAATCAGGATCTAACACAAAACCCTCTTCTCCGATCAGTTCTACTGTATCAGGGGTTTTAGGTTGTACTTGTTGCCAAATTAAACCTGTTAAAATTAACACTGCACTCAAAATCACTCCCAGCACATCCCCCCGTGCTTGAGAGTCTGTCAGTTCCGGTGTTAACAACCGATTTACAAACAAAAGCACAGCACCTAAACCCCCAACTACCAAGGGTAAACGCCGTAAAACTCGATTAGGATCAGATTTGGTCATTGGTCATTGGTAATGGGTAATGGGTAATGGGTAATGGGTAATGGGTAATGGGTAATGGGTAATGGGTAATGGGTAATTGGTAATTGGTAATTGGTAATTGGTAATTGGTAATTGGTAATTGGTGATTGGTAATTGGTAAGAATAAACTTTTGCCTCTTGCCTTTTGCCTTCTTACTGTCACCTGTCACCTAATTACTCTTCCCCTGCTTCCAGGATGCGTTGAAATAGATAACCAGTACCTCTAGCAGTAAGTATAAGTTCTGGGTTGCTGGGGTCATCTTCTAATTTTGCCCGTAACCGGGAAATATGTACATCTACTACGCGAGTATCTACATGGCGTTCTGGTGTGTAACCCCAAACTTCTTGTAAAATTTCAGAACGAGAAAAAGCCTCTCCAGAACGACTAACTAATAGTTCTAATAAGCTAAATTCCATGCCGGTTAAGCGGATGCGTTCATCCCCTTTGTAAACTTGGCGTTTATTGGTATCTATCCTGATGTTTCCAACATGAATCACTCCAGAACTGGGAATACCACTAGCACCAGTTTTATCTACTCTGCGTAAAACTGAGCGAATACGCGCTTCTAGTTCTTTGGGAGAAAATGGCTTAACTACGTAGTCATCAGCGCCTAATTCTAGTCCGGTGATCCGATCAGCTACATCACCCAAGGCTGTTAACATGATGATGGGAACATCGGATTCTTTGCGTAGTTCTTGACAAACACCGTAACCATCTAGCTTTGGCATCATCACATCCAAAACTACCAGGTCTGGTTCGGATTTGTGAAAAGTTTCTAAGGCTTCTTCTCCATCACCTGCTGTCACTACATCATAGCCAATCATGGAAAGGCGTGTTTCCAAAATCCGCCTAATGCTTGCTTCGTCGTCTACTACCAGGATTTTTTCTTTATGACTTTCCAAGTTTCTTCACGCTCCCTAACTAAATTTTTAACATTATGAATTTTATTACCATAATATTAAGATATCATTGCATCAGTTAATCTGAAAAAGCTGTAACTACTACTATTATTTAACTTGAGTTTTTTCTAAAACTTAAACAAAAATTAAGATTCTTAAATAAAAATTACCCATGGCAAAGCCCAAAACTATTTTTATATGTAGCAAATGCGGAGCCGAGTTCTCCCAGTGGTTCGGCA
The DNA here is from genome assembly GCF_014696195.1 of Sphaerospermopsis sp. FACHB-1094. Classification (NCBI taxonomy): domain Bacteria; kingdom Bacillati; phylum Cyanobacteriota; class Cyanophyceae; order Nostocales; family Aphanizomenonaceae; genus Sphaerospermopsis; species Sphaerospermopsis sp. FACHB-1094. The sequence goes on from NZ_JACJPT010000062.1 coordinate 1,964, forward strand.
AGTGTGCAAATTGTGACACTTATGATTCTTTAGTGGAAGAGAATGCTACACCTTTTGGAGTAGATATACCCAGTCGGGGGGGAGTAGGTAACTGGCACGCTGCACCAGGGGGAATTAAACCCAGCAGCAGTAAACCCGCTAAACCAAGGGCTTCTCTGACTTTCGATCAAATTAGCGATCGCCAAATTGCTCGGTGGGAATCCGGTTATGGCGAGTTAGATCGGGTACTTGGTGGCGGTGTTGTCCCTGGTTCGATGGTTCTCATCGGTGGTGATCCCGGTATTGGTAAATCTACTCTCTTACTGCAAGTTTCTAACGAATTATCCCAAAGATACCGTATTCTCTACGTTACTGGTGAGGAATCAGGACAACAGGTAAAATTACGCGCTTCTCGTTTGGGAATGTCTAAACCGATCAATGTTGTCACTGAAGAAAATTCGGAGAACGAAGAAGAAGTTACAGATACCGATAAAGTATGTAAAAATACAGAAGAAATTATAGAACATCATACCATTGGTTCTGATTTATATGTCTTACCAGAAACGGATTTAGAGGAAATTTTGCGGGAAATTGATTCTCTCAAACCTAATCTGGCGGTGATTGATAGTATACAAACTGTATTCTTCCCAGCTTTGACATCTGCACCCGGTTCAGTAGCGCAGGTGCGGGAATGTACCGCCGCTTTAATGAAGGTGGCAAAACATGAAGATATTACAATGTTAATTGTTGGTCACGTTACCAAAGAAGGAACTATCGCAGGACCGAGGGTTTTAGAACATTTAGTAGATACGGTTTTGTATTTTGAAGGCGATCGCTTTGCTTCCCACAGATTATTAAGAACTGTTAAAAATCGTTTCGGAGCTACCCATGAAATTGGTATATTTGAAATGGTGTCTAATGGATTAAGGGAAGTACCCAATCCTTCAGAACTGTTTCTGGGAAACCGCGACGACCCCGCACCCGGTACAGCTATTGTAGTGGCTTGTGAAGGAACAAGACCGATAGTTGTAGAATTGCAAGCTTTAGTTAGTCCTACCAGCTACCCTTCACCCCGACGCGCTGGCACGGGGATAGATTATAACCGCTTAGTGCAAATTTTAGCAGTATTAGAAAAGCGGGTGGGGATACCCATGTCAAAATTAGATTCCTACGTTGCATCTGCGGGGGGTTTGAATGTAGAAGAACCTGCGGTAGACTTAGGGATTGCGATCGCCATTGTTGCCAGTTTTCGAGATAGAATAGTTGATCCCGAAACAGTATTAATAGGGGAAGTAGGTTTAGGGGGACAAGTGCGATCGGTTTCCCAAATGGAACTGAGGTTAAAAGAAGCAGCAAAACTGGGATTTAAACGAGCGATAATACCCAAAGGTCAAAAGTTTCCTGATTTAAACATAGAAATTTTACAAGTTTCTAAAGTCATAGATGCCATAATTGCTGCTATTCCTCATCAATCTTTGGAAGATATTGATTTAGAAACAGATGAAAAAGATGAGGATGAATAACAAATATCCGCGTGCATCTGCGTTTGATGTTTATTCAACGAACCACTCCAGACACAGAGTTTTGATCCCCGCTAAAAATTTTAATTTTTTCCTGTTTTAAGGGAGATCAGATTTTTTAACTATCAATAACTAATTTTAAAACTTGATCCCATTCTGGCATTTTTAACCCAAAAGTATCAGAAAATTTTTGATTATCTAACAAAGAAAAAGCTGGTCTAGATGCAGGTGTAGGATATTCTGGAGTAGTAATAGGAATTAACCGTTTTAATTTACGTTCATTATTGGGAAAATCATCATTAAAAATCGCCTTCGCAAAACCATACCAGCTAGTTTTTCCAATAGGAGATAAATTATATATTCCTCCTTTATTAGCAAAAAAATCAGTTAGGTTATTTTGACCTTGAGTAATAACTTGTGCTGTGATTTCTGCAATCATTCTACTCCAAGTCGGTGCGCCAATTTGATCATCAACTACTTTAATTTCTTCTCTTTCTTTTGCTAATCTTTGCATCGTTAATAAGAAGTTTTTACCACGTAAACCATAAACCCAGCTAGTACGGAAAATAAGATGATTAACACCGACTGATGTAATTGCTTCCTCACCAGCTAACTTAGTTTTACCATAGACATTTTGGGGATTTTTGAGTTCATCTTCTTGATAAGGAAGACTGTTATTACCATCAAAAACATAATCAGTAGAATAGTGAATTATAGCTGATCCCAAACGTTTAGCTTCTTCAGCTATAATACCAGGTGCAACACCATTAATTGACATTGCTAAATCGGGTTCTGATTCTGCTTTATCCACCGCAGTATAAGCAGCAGGATTGACAATTAAATCTGGTTTTATATCCCTAATTGTAGCACTAATTGTATCTGGTTGTGCTAAATCTAATTGATTTCTTCCCACAGAAATAACATCACCCATAGTCATTAAAGTACGTTGTAATTCCCAACCCACCTGGCCAGAAACACCAGTTAATAGAATTTTCATTGATAAACCTCCGCTTCTGAAAATAACTTACCTACTTTATCCTTAGTAGAAATAATTGGTTCATCTTCAATCGGCCAAGCAATAGCTAAATCAGGATCATTCCATAAAATAGTGCGGTCATATTCTGGTGCATAATAATCAGTGGTTTTATACAAAAAATCTGCATATTCAGATAACACTAAAAAACCATGAGCAAAACCCGGTGGTATCCACAATTGATGTTTATTTTCTGCTGATAAATGCACACCTACCCATTGACTAAAAGTAGGAGAACTTTTTCGCAAATCAACAGCAACATCAAAAACTTCACCAACTACAACTCTGACTAATTTTCCTTGTGGTTGTTGAATTTGATAATGCAACCCGCGTAACACATTTTTCACTGAACGCGAATGATTATCTTGAACAAAATGAGGTAATATTCCGGTTTTGTCTAAAAAAACTCTTTCATTAAAACTTTCATATAAAAAACCCCTGTCATCTCCAAAAACCTTGGGATCAATTAATAGCACATCAGGAATTTCTATATTTATAATCTTCATCAAATTCTCCTTTGCTCGAGGTTTAATTATAGATCACTGACTTCTTTTATTGATTGTGTACAAAAATTATAAATTGATCTTAGAAGTCGAGGACATAATTTTTTTATATCATTTCTCAATTAAAAGTAATTTCATTTTCTAAAATTCGTCTTAAATAAAGACCATAACTACTTTTACCCATAGACTCAACCAAATAACTAAGTTGTTGAGTATCAATATATCCTTGATAATAGGCAATTTCTTCAATACAAGCTATTTTCAATCCCTGTCTTTGTTCTAAAGTTTGGATAAAATTACTAGCTTGATGTAAAGATTCATGTGTACCCGTATCTAACCAAGCATATCCTCTTCCTAAAATTTCTACCTTTAATTGATCTTGCTTTAAATAAGCTAAATTCACATCAGTAATTTCTAGCTCACCCCGTGCAGAAGGTTTCAAACTAGCAGCTATTTCTGTAACTTGGGAATCATAAAAATAAATTCCCGGTACTGCATATTTTGATTTAGGACTTTTTGGTTTTTCTTCAATACTAATTGCTTTACCTGTACTATCAAATTCAATCACACCATAACTTTCCGGGTGAGTGACTTTATAACCAAAAACTAAACCTCCATTTTGCAATTGAGCAGCACGGGTTAAAACTTCTGTGAAACCATGACCATAAAAAATATTATCTCCTAAAATTAAACATACTGAATCATTTTTGATAAAATCTTTTCCCAAAATAAAAGCTTGTGCTAAACCTTCTGGTTTTGGTTGTTCTACATAACTAAACTTTAAACCCCATTGACTACCATCTTTTAGCAATCTTTGAAAAAGAGGTAAATCTGTGGGTGTGGAAATAATCAAAATTTCTCTAATTCCCGCTAACATCAACACTGATAAAGGATAGTAAATCATCGGTTTGTCATAAACAGACATTAATTGTTTACTCACAACTTGTGTTAATGGATAAAGTCTTGTACCCGAACCACCTGCGAGAATAATACCCTTCATTTTACCATCCTTATACAGCGAATTAATTATTACTAAATAAATCCTAAATAAATCCTAAATAAATCCAGGACTTACGCAAAATAAAACGGAAGTGGGGGGAATTCATGAATTCCCCCTACTCCTTTAACGACTTTCGTAATTTTTCTGAATCCAGTTTTTATATTCTCCTGTAAAAATAGATTCTACCCAAGCAGAATTATCAAGATACCATTGCACAGTTTTTAACAAACCACTATCAAAATTTTCCTTGGGTTGCCATCCTAATTCTTTGGTGATTTTACTACAATCAATAGCATAGCGGCGATCATGTCCAGGACGATCTTTAATAAAGGTAATTAAAGATGAATATTGAAAATTCTCTTTGGGTGCTAACGTATCCAAAAATTCACAAATTTTATTCACAACTACTAAGTTAGTTTGTTCATTCAATCCCCCAACATTATAACTTTCGCCAATTTTACCTTCCTTTACAACCAGATAAATAGCATCACAATGATCACTTACATATAACCAATCTCTAATATTTTTACCGTCACCATAGATAGGTAATGGTTTACCATTTACAGCATTGAGAATCATTAAAGGAATCAGTTTTTCAGGAAACTGTAACGGTCCATAATTATTAGAACAATTAGTAGTTAAAGTAGGTAAATTATAGGTGTGATAGTAGGATCTAACTAAATGATCTGCACTAGCTTTAGAAGCTGCATAAGGGCTATTTGGTGCATAAGGTGTATCTTCTCTAAAAGCTGGATCTTCTGGATTTAAAGAACCATAAACTTCATCGGTAGATATATGCAAAAATCGGAATTTTTCTTGTTTTTCTGATTTGAGTTTTTGCCAATAAACTTTACTTGCTTCTAATAAATGGAATGTTCCCATCACGTTAGTTTGGATAAAATTAATGGGAGTGAGAATTGAACGATCTACATGAGTTTCTGCCGCAAAGTTAATTACTGCATCTGGTTGATATTTTTCTAACAAATAACTGACTAATTCAAAATTACCAATATCTCCTTGAATAAAAGCATAATTGGGATCATCTTGTAATTCAGCTAAATTTTGTAGATTACTAGCATAAGTAAGTTTATCTAAATTAATGATATTAGCCCACTGATTTTTTCTAAATTGGAGAACAAAGTTAGCCCCTATAAATCCTGCACCACCTGTAACTAATAAAGTTGGCAGATCATTTTTTGGTACGTTTGACATATAAACAGATTTTTCCTATGTGTTATTGTTTGATTTTTAGTGGAAATGTGGTAATTTCAATTGTTGGAATGTCACGGCTAATCATCGGATTACAGCTATTTTCAGGTAAATAAACCACATTTTGATTTAGGTTTCGCGTCAACAATGTAGGGGCGTTCGCGAAGCGTGCTGGAAGCATCAGCATTCGGACAATTAATTATCGGTTTTTACCTAAGACTATCATCCGAATGCTTCGCCCTTACTGTGGTCTAAAGACATGAAAACTGCTGTAAAAACCAGAGATATGAGGTAGATAAAAACCTAAAACCTTACACCCATTTGCAAAAGATACTTTTTTGAAGTAAGTCGTGTATTTGGTATCTACCTCACTATTTATTACAATAAAAATGTTCATATACTTATTGGATAACACATATTTGTAAAAATATATACTTTTTTTACAGAACTCCTTGATTAAGTAAAGACATTATACAGAAATTGCACTCAAGAAGGGGATAATTAAACAATATCTTAAACTAAAGAAGAGAAAGACTTAATATTGAGTATAGAAATTAACTAATAATGAATAAATTAAAACCTCGAAAACAAGCTAATCTATGGTTGGAAAAGTTAATGGCGATCGCAGCCAGTCTTAACTTAGGGTTAGTAGTGTTTGATTTGAGTTACGTACCTTGGCGGGATTTCTATTTTCGCCAACTTCCCCAAATCACCCAGATTTATGACCCGATTAAAGGTATTGAACCCCATCGAGACACGAAAAATTATCTAGAAACAGTAGCAGCTTTAGAAGCACAAGTTAGCCAAACCGGTTTAAACTCCCCTCAAGTAAAAATCAAGTTAGCAGAAATCAGCCGTCTCAGCAACGAGATGATTGATAGTAATCCCTTTGCAGGTGCGGGTAAAAGTGGAACTCTGGAAAAAATTAAAAACCGGATGCGGGAACACATCGGTCAAGAATCAGCCAAACGCGCCTTTGCTACTTTTTGGAGTGTGGAATATTTATCTAAACGGGGTTGGATACAAGAAATTAATTTTTTTAACCAGCAAATTCGTCCAGGCATTGCCTCTAATTATTATCGCAAAATAGGCGAAAATGGCGAATTTATAGATGATTTTTGGTTAATTGATTTACCGTTTGTCGTGATATTTGGCTTAGAATTGCTATTACGTACTTTTTATATAAAACGTCAAAATCGCCATTTAAGCTGGTTAGAAGCGATTTTATGGCGTTGGTATGACCTATTTTTAGTAATTCCCTTTTGGCGTTGGTTGCGAGTTTTGCCAGTATTAGTTCGTCTAGATCAAGCCGGGTTAATTGATCTACATTTAGTGAGAAGGCAAATTCACCAAGGTATAGTAGCCAATTTTGCCGAAGAAATCACAGAAATTGTGGTAGTGCGGGTAATTAACCAAATGCAGGTTTCAATACAGCGCGGTGATATTACTAGGTGGTTATTACAACCGGAAAAAGAGCGTGCCTACATTGATATTAATAATATTAACGAAGTAGAAGCACTTTCAGGACTGTTAATACAAACCATCGTTACTCAAGTCTTACCAAAAATACAACCAGAAATGAATGCCATTTTGCGGCACAATATCGAACTTGCTTTTAGGCAAGTACCTGTTTATCGTAACCTGCTCATGCTGCCAGGAGTAGGACAGGCACAAAATCAGCTAAGTGAACAATTGGCCAATCAAATCACCACAAACCTATATCTTGCCTTGGTTAGCGCCTTTAAAGATCCAGTGGCAGCCCAACTTTCTAGTCAGTTAGTGAAAAAATTTAATACGGTTTTAGGTGCAGAAATCCAGGAAAAACACGTAATTTCAGAGATTCAAAGTTTGCTCAATGACTTTTTAGAAGAAGTGAAAATTAATTATGTTCAACGTCTATCCCAAGAAGATATTGAGCAAATTATCGAACAAACAAGAAGGATGCGATCGCAAGCTACTGTTCCCACATTTATTGATAAAAGTTTTAAAGCATAGAAGTGTACAGGTGTTGGGTGCATGGGTGTATAGGTAAATTAATAACCCAATCACCAATTACCAGTCACCAATCACTAATGACTAACGAAAAAAATACGCTACACTCATGTTAGGGGCGAACCAATACAGGTTCGTCACAAGACTTCTTGGAAGATATCCCTATCGCCGGAAGTGGGTAGAAGCCCACTTTTTTTATTGAATTTTCCCATGACTCATCCTTTAGTTCCACAAATTATTGAATTGGCGAAACCAGTAGCAGAAGAACTGGGTTTGGAAGTAGTTGGCATAGTTTTTCATACCAACCAACGTCCACCAGTTTTGCGGGTAGATATCCGTAACCCTCAACAGGATACTGGTTTAGACGATTGCGAACGAATGAGCCGTGCTTTAGAAGCCTCCTTAGACGCGACAGAGATGATTCCAGATGCTTACGTATTGGAAGTCTCCAGTCCTGGAATTTCCCGACAATTGAACACAGACAGGGAGTTTATTTCCTTTAAAGGATTTCCCGTGGTGATCTCCACTTCTGAACCCTACGAAGGAAAACAAGAGTGGATTGGTAACTTGATGCGCCGGGATGAAACAAAAATTTACTTAAACCAAAAAGGTCGTGTAGTACAGATACCCCGTTCCCTCGTTACCAGGGTGCAACTCGATGAGGGCAGTTAACTAAAATTGAGATTTTAGATGCAGGGTTTTAGATTCAGGGTTTTAGATACAAATCTAAAATCCCAGATTTAAAATACAAAAAATTGCTGGTTGCTGACATAAAAATTTAAAAATTAAGGAGATGTTGCTTATGTCAATGGTTGCTTTACCTGGATTAAAAGATTTAATTGAAAGCATTAGCCGCGAGCGAAATTTACCACGTTTAGCAGTGCAATCATCTATTAGAGAAGCATTACTTAAAGGTTACGAACGTTATCGCCGCGCCCAAAATTTAGAGCGCCGACAATTTGATGAAAATTATTTTGATAATTTTGAAGTAGAACTTGATATTGAAGGAGAAGGATTCCGAGTTCTTTCTACCAAAACAATAGTCGAAGAAGTTACTAATACAGATCATCAAATTTCCTTAGATGAAGTACAACAAGTTGCGCCAGAAGCTCAATCAGGTGATTCTGTGGTCTTAGATGTCACCCCAGATCAAGGAGAATTTGGACGCATGGCAGCCATGCAAACTAAACAAGTGCTGGCACAGAAATTGCGGGATCAACAACGTCAAATGGTGCAAGAAGAATTTCAAGATTTAGAAAGTACCGTTTTACAAGCAAGAGTTTTAAGATTTGAAAGACAATCAGTAATTTTGGCAGTTAGCAGCGGTTTTGGTCAGCCAGAAGTAGAAGCAGAATTACCAAAAAGGGAACAACTACCCAATGATACATACCGTTCCAATACCACCTTTAAGGTATATCTAAAAAAAGTTTCCCAAGGACAGCAAAGGGGTCCACAGTTATTAGTATCTCGTGCTGATGCTGGGTTAGTAGTTTATTTATTTGCCAACGAAGTCCCAGAAATTGAAGACGAAGTAGTGCGAATAGTGGCAGTAGCTAGAGAAGCAAATCCTCCTTCCCGTTATGTCGGTCCACGGACTAAAATAGCAGTAGATACACTTGATCGAGATGTAGACCCAGTTGGAGCTTGTATTGGCGCGAGGGGATCACGCATTCAAGTGGTAGTCAATGAATTGCGGGGTGAAAAAATAGATGTAATTCGCTGGTCTCCAGATCCAGCAACTTACATTGCCAATGCCTTGAGTCCGGCCAGAGTTGATGAAGTGCGCTTAATGGATCCCGAAAGTCGGCAAACCCACGTTTTAGTAGCAGAAGATCAACTGAGTTTAGCTATTGGGAAAGAAGGACAAAACGTGAGATTAGCTGCCAGACTGACAGGCTGGAAAATTGACATTAAAGATCAAGCTAAATATGACTATGCCGCAGAAGATGCGAAATTTGCAGCTGTGAGAGCAAAATATCAGGCAGAAAATGATGAAACCGAGATGGAACAACTAGAAGATGAATATCAGGACAAATTAGAATTAGAGAATGATAATTTTGAAACTAACGAGGAAGAGACAGATTAATTCTCAAATGTTTTTTGACAATAGTCTGTTCACTATCAACAGTTCACGGTAAACTAGAAGACATTTAGCAAGTGTGAAAATTAACAAAAACAAATCTGAGGTAAGTATCTCAAGCAAGTAAAAACTGCTCACCTGACTGAACAAAAACCCGATGAAACCAAACTATCGGCGTTGTATTAGTTGTCGCCGGGTAGGACAAAAACAAGAGTTTTGGCGGATTGTCCGCGTCTTTCCATCTAGGAAGGTACAATTAGATCAGGGCATGGGGCGTTCTGCCTATATTTGCCCGCAAGCTGACTGCCTACAAGCAGCACAGAAAAAAAATAGATTAGGGCGATCGCTACATGGAACAGTGCCAGAAACACTGTATCAAACATTGTGGCAGCGACTTAGTGAACGCAATCCCCCAAATCAAATTTAATTAAACTAAATATTCTGGTTTGCCCAAGGTAGTCTACTGCCTGATTTCCGGCCAGATCAAAGGTTAAAATACCAGAGAGGCTGTGTCAGACAAAGGTTAAAAGCTAGTTAGTGTTTTCCTAAAAAAAGCTAACAAATGCTCACATTTGATCAAGATTTATGTCTACTCATTGACAAAAAAACTTGAGAATTGAGAATACTAAAGATCCTGTAGCCTGAGAGTCAGCAGACAGGGCAAACAAGAAAATGCTATTATTGATAGGTATTTTAGGTGAGAACCAAGCCTAAATACTTAATAGTAGGGTGAGATAGACCCAATCTGAAAGCCTGTAGACTAGATAGTGCCGACACTTCTAGGAGTTCAGTGAGAGTAGTCGAAACTGATGAAGCAGGAAGGAAAAGCATCAAAGCTTGTTAGCATTAGTTAGCTTTTTTGTATCGGATTAGTGCCAAAATAGTAAATGGGTGTAAAAGGCAAGTGGCTCTCTAAAAATGGAGAGAGACGAAGCAATACTCCCAACAAGTTTTACTCGATTGTGTTGTGGAAGACTCAGAATCAGCAAAACAAAAACCTAAAAAATGGCAACCTGGTAGCGTTAAAGCGCAGTTCGGCATCAAGGATGCCCAAAAAAATTTTTTATTGAGAAAAATTTTATGGGGTCCAGTCAACCATCATTCCCGGTGGGGATGCCAGTATTAAACCGAAACATCTCTCTTTCCTAATTATTGGAGGCACCGGCAACATCACCAAGGGCAACCTAAAAAACAGTGATCAAAGGATGGAGATGTCGCAAACCAGGCAACCATCCGTTAAAACTGTAAATTAAAGGGGAAAGAGTGGATGAACAACGGCAAAGTTAGAATCTACGAATTATCAAAGGAATTGAATTTGGATAACAAAGAGCTACTAGCAATTTGCGACCAGCTCAACATCGCGGTCAAAAGCCATAGCAGCACGATTTCAGAAACAGAGGCAGAACAAATTCGACAGGCTGCGGAAAAACTCCCAGCCACGAGTGTCACGCCCAAAAAGGAATTAGGTACAAATAGCCATAAACCAAATTCACAAAAAACTGGCTCCCGAAACCGACCTGCTGCACCCCATAAACAACAAATTTTGGAAATTCGCAAACCCAAAATCTTGAGAAACACTACCTCCAACGCCTCAGAAGCGTCAGTTGCTACCAATAGCCAAGTTGCTTCGTCTGATAGTGTACATGGCGAAGTTACAGCTAATTCTCCATCACCTCCACGGCCTTTCGCTACACCAGTCTCACCCATGAAACCGACGGCACCAACTCGACCTGTACCCCGGAATCAATCTGAGACACCACAGAAACCTGTGGCAGAAACAGATCATAAACCCAATGTCCAAGCAGCCCCAGAAAAAATAAAAGCGGAAAAACCAGAAAAACCGGCTGGTCATCGACCCAAACCGGAAAAACCCCAAAAACCGCAACTGGTTGCTCCACCAGCAAGGCCTGTGGAAGAAAAAGCTTCTGCCACAGAACAGCTATCTCCTGCGGAAAAACCAATTCTCAAACGCGATCGTCAGCAACGGCGTGAAGAAGAAAGAGAACACTCAAAACCCAGGGGCAACAAAGGAACAGCAGAGCAGACACCACAAAAACAGGGTCGCTCAACTCCATCACCTGTGAAACCAGAACACAGGGGAAGTAAATCTGCACCCACACCATCAACTGAGGTGCAACGACCCAGCAGGCCAACACGTCCTGCTGAACCTGTAGCCACCATGCCTGTAGCCACTCCACCCAAACCAATGTCTGGAGGAGGTAAAAAAGAGGCATTGGTGGATGAGCCGATCGCACCAGCTTTGCTGGATTTGAAACGGCCAACACCACCACGCCTATCTAAAGGTGGGAAGAAGTGGCAAGAAGAAGAAATAATTGACGAAATCAAAGAGAAAGCCAAGGTTGGACCTAAAGGCAAGCGAGCTAAACCCATCCTCGATGATGATTTTGAAGAAGACGACTTACTGGATGAAGAAGGTCTGGAAATTCCAGCCGCAGTCCAAGTCAGCCTGTCTATAGCTCGTCCACCCAAGCCCAAGGCTGCTCGACCTGCACAGCAACCAACATTGGTTACATCTGCACCCACGAAAAACAAAAAGCCTGGTTCCCAACGCGACCAAAATCGCCGTCAGCAGGAAGTAGAAGTTAAGCGTGAGCGTCCAGAAAAACTGGTTGTCACAGGACCAATGACAGTACAAGAGTTGGCGGATGCTTTGGTCATTGCCGATACAGAGATTGTGAAAATCCTGTTTATGAAAGGCATGGCGGTAAGTATCACCCAAAATCTGGATATTCCCACCATTACCCTAGTAGCTAAAGAACTAGAGGTAGAAGTGGAAACGGCTGAACCAGAAGCAGAAGCCCGCAAAGTCACAGAAATGATTGACATTGAGGATCTGGAGCATCTGATTCGTCGTCCTCCCGTGGTGACAATTATGGGTCACGTAGACCACGGTAAAACTACTCTACTGGACTCCATCCGCAAAACTAAAGTGGCGGCGGGTGAAGCAGGTGGTATTACCCAGCATATCGGCGCATACCATGTTGATGTAGAACATGATGGTAAGCAACAACAGATTGTCTTCCTAGATACTCCTGGTCACGAAGCTTTCACAGCAATGCGGGCTAGAGGTGCGCGGGTGACAGATATTGCGATTTTGGTTGTAGCCGCAGATGACGGTGTACGTCCGCAAACAGTGGAAGCGATTAGCCATGCTCAAGCCGCAGGTGTACCGATTGTTGTCGCTATTAACAAGATTGACAAAGAAGGCGCACAACCAGAGCGGGTTAAACAAGAACTGACCAATTATGGTTTAACCGCAGAAGACTGGGGTGGTGAGACAATTATGGTTCCTGTGAGTGCGATCAGGGGCGAAAACCTGGATACACTGCTAGAAATGGTTCTCTTGGTGGCAGAAGTTGGAGAACTTTCCGCTAACCCCAATCGTGTGGCTAAGGGAACAGTCATAGAAGCTCACTTAGATAAAGCTAAGGGTGCGGTTGCTACCTTGTTGATTCAAAACGGTACTCTCCAAGTGGGAGATATGCTAGTTGCGGGATCGGCATTTGGTAAAGTCCGGGCAATGGTAGATGATCGAGGTAAGCGTGTAGAAGCTGCTACTCCCTCCTGTGCGGTTGAGGTACTAGGCTTAAGCGATGTACCCGCAGCAGGTGATGAGTTTGAAGTGTTCGAGAATGAAAAACAAGCACGAGCGATCGCTGCTGATCGAGCCGACAAACAACGTCAATCTCGTTTGTTACAAGGAAGAGTTACCCTCACAACCCTATCGGCTCAAGCTCAAGAAGGCGAGTTGAAAGAACTCAACTTGATACTCAAAGGCGATGTCCAAGGTTCTGTAGAAGCTATTATCGGCTCTCTCAAGCAAATACCTCAAAACGAAGTACAAATTCGGATGTTGTTGGCTACTGCTGGAGAAATTACAGAAACAGATATCGACTTAGCTGCGGCAAGTAACGCTGTCATCATTGGCTTCAACACTACTTATGCTAGTGGTGCTAGACAAGCTGCCGATGAAGCAGGTGTGGATGTGCGGGAATACAACATCATCTACAAACTGCTAGAAGATATCCAAGGAGCTTTGGAAGGTCTGCTAGAACCAGAGTTAGTGGAAGAACCTTTAGGACAAACAGAAGTCCGTGCTGTCTTCCCAGTCGGTCGTGGCGCAGTTGCTGGTTGTTATGTACAATCTGGAAAACTGGTTCGTAACTGTAAAGTGCGAGTTCGTCGCGGCAGTAAGGTGATCTACGAAGGTGTTCTTGATTCCCTCAAACGGATGAAAGAAGATGTGCGCGAGGTCAACTCTGGTTATGAATGTGGTATTGGTATTGATAAGTTCCATGACTGGGCTGAAAATGATATCATCGAAGCTTACCAAATGGTAACTAAACGCCGTACCCTGACCTTAACTAAGTAGTCTTGAGTACCAACTTTTGAGTGCTGAGTAAATTGATGAGTGTTGAATGGATATAGGTTTTATTTCAACATTCACATACATAAATCTCAGCACTCATATAGCAGGTGGCAGGTGACAGGTGACAGGTGACAGGTGACAGGTGAGAGCGAAGAGATAAAAGAAAAAAATAACTATCTATCACACAGATAAAACAGCTTAAAACCCATAAGTAAGTTGGCATAAAAAAACTGAGGTATATTACAAAATGTAAAATCGCTAAAAGTCTCTTGCCTCTTGCCTTGCCACAAGGATAAATTTCAACGCCCACTTACTTAGTTAAAAATCCTTTGGTTAATTTAAAAAGCTTATTTGGCAGAATTTTACCGAAAATATCCTTAGTTTTAGTGATCAATCACACAGAATTTGTTGCTGTGTAACCGTTATCTTGAGAAAAGATTAAATAAGATTGCAAAATTTTCGGGGTAGGTATGGATCACCTCCTGCCCCATTTAAAAAATGTTAGATTTAGCTTATTTGGTTTCTTTGTTGTCGTTCTAGGCAAAACAATAATCCATTTCAAGTCTAAAATCTAAAATTGTTTGACTCTAAAATTGAAAAACGAGGAATGAGGAACTATGGCTCAAATTTCAGCTTCTATCACCGGCCAGCTTTCTCGTGATGCTCACATTTGGCAAAACCTGAAGTATGCCATTTCTGCTAGTTCCGGTTTCCAACGCTGGCAACTAGAAAGTAATGCTCAGTTAAAGGGTTTGCGCCTAGAACAGCAAGTACAACGGTATTTACGAGAAACTTTAGAAACTTTAGCTTATTAAGAAAACAACATTTTTCACAATAACCAGGTATAAAAGGAGTCAGGAGTCAGGAGTGATTGATTTTGGATTTTGGATTTTGGATTGTTTTTGTCAACTCTAATCTAAAATCTAAAATCTAAATTTTTAGTAACTATATGTGAAATCTTCCACCAGCATTCCTGGAACTAAAGTACCACCTAATTGACGACTTTCATAAGTACCGACTTCGGGAATAAATTCTTGAAAGTTGGTTAAGTCAACTAAATTTTCTGATCCCCAACAGCGATAAAGACTTTCATCAAAACGGAGGTTTTCTATAGGTGCAACTATTTCTCCATTTTCTACCCAAAAACAGGCATAACGAGTCATACCTGTAATTCTAGCAGTTTGGCGATCGCTCCAATTTAAATAATGCAAATTAGAAACATACAACCCAGTATCTAAACTGCGTAAAATATCAGCAAAAGCTAAATCACCTGTCTTTATTTCAGGAGAACGTAAAGTTTCTGAACTATTAGCACCATTGGCAGGTTTATTATATTCCTTAGCTGTGCGAGAATTAACTAAACTATTTACCAAAACACCATTTTCTATTAAAGTTAATTCCTCTGGTGATATTTCTCCTAAATTATTAAATCTGGGAACTAAACCAGATGTGAAATTTTCTTTTAAAACGAATTTAGATGAAAGTTGTTTTTCCTGACGTGATAAAGCAGCTAAAGCACTATTTCCCTGTTGGATAGAAGCTTCACTAATAGCACCCCAAGAAAGCATTCCCAATAATTCTGCTACCGCAGCAGGAGCAAAATAGGTTTTATAATTTCCTCTAGGTAGTTCTTTGGGTTGACGAGACAATAAAGCTAATTGTTTTTTCCCATCATTTATCTTATCTACATAAGCAGCTTCATCCCATGCACTACCAGCAAAAGTACCTTTTACCGCTTTTCCTGATTTGATAATTAAAGAATAATCTAAATTAAAAGAATCAGTTGCAAACCAGTGTTTTTGCCCATTAGAATCACCATAACCTCTAATAATCACTCCCCCAGCATAAATACCAGTAAAATCTAAATTAGCAACCGATTCTAAAATAGAATTAACCACATTTTCCGGTGCTAATAATTTACCTGTATGTACTTCTCTACTAACATTATTTCCTGTAGGTAAAACCAAATAGGGATCAACAGGTAATAGATGTAATTCTTCTCGTAAATCTTGTAAAGCTTGGTATGCTGTTTGCCAATCTATATCCCAGTTACCAGTAAAAGGAAATTTACAGAAACTACTGCGCTGATTTTCCATTAAAGTTAGGGTAATTGAACCATCAGCAACTAGTCCTGTTTGTCTAACTTTAGCATTATTGAAGCGAGTAAATTGACTTCTTTCGCTGTTAAGTCTGACGGTAAAATGTTCATCTGCTGATTTTTTTTCTAGCAGGGTTTCGATCAGGTGATCAAAGTTTGTTTCTAAAATTGATATATCTTCTAAGTTCATTTTCTCAAAAATCTCATTCTAAATTGTCTCAGGATCAATATTTAATTCTCTTAATTTTGCTGCTAAACGTTCTGCTCTTGCGTCTGCTTGTGCTGCTCTTTTAGATTCCTGTTTTGCTCTTGCATCTGCTTGTACTGCTTTCTTAGTTTCCTCTTCTGCTGTTTCTTCTGGTGTTGGTACTAAATCACCTTCAGGGGTAAAATACCTTAGTAAACCCTCATGCACTCCTAAATATAAACCTAATTGTTCACTCCATAAATATCCTTTTTCATTAGGTTCTAAAGGTTGATATTGACCATTAGTTAAATAGAAACCAACAAATTCTAATGTATAAGGATCAAACCAAAAATAATCAGGTGTTCTAAAAGTATTTTGATAAAGTTCTTTTTTAGTTACTTTATCACTGTTAGCTGTACTGGGTGAGAGAATTTCTATGATTACGTTGGGATATTTACCATCTTCGTCCCAGACTACCCAACTTTTACGGGTTTTCCGTTCTGTTCCTAAAACCACGAAAAAATCAGGACCTCTTGACTTTTCATTTTTTTTCTGGTGAGGACTATAATAAATAGTTAAATTTCCTGCTGTATAGAAATCTGTTCTATCTTTCCATAGCCATTCTAAACATTGTAAGAGTAAGATAATTTGTCTGAGATGCAGTTCTGTTTCCACGGGTGGTTCATCGCTATATAAATCACTGGGAGGAAATATAACATCTGGGGTGATGTCTTTTGTTTGTTCTATTGATTGTTCTAGGTCTTGTGCAATCATCATATTGATATGGCATCAAGTAGTTATTTGTTGATTGTAGCATTGATTCAAGAAGAGTTGACTTGTGTGTTTCAACAAATGAATAACATTCAAAATTTTTGGTGTAAGTTCTATAACAGAATCATTATTTCTACTGCGGAAGTGAATGATTACTTTTTAGTGCAATAGATAATTGTCGTAATTTATCACTAACTTCTAAATTAGATGTTTGAGATTTTAAATTATTTGGTATTTCCGCTAATAAAAGGGGATTTCCTTGTAACCATTCATTTAATGCTACACCAGTCCAAGTTGCTTCTTTCTCTCTAAAACTATCAACTAAATTCTGGAGTTCTTGACGATAATAAGACTCAAAACCCGCAGCGTCAAAAATTGCATAACGCAAATATTCAGCAAAAGCATTAATATCATTTTCTACTTCAAAAACTACAGCTTGTTGTGCAGGTATCAGTTCACTAACAACATCCATTGCTATTTGCGCGACAACTCCTGTTACTCCTAAGACTTGTTGGCGAATTTCTGGGTTATAAAGTAAATCTGCACCGTATTTTACATATCTTTTGAGAACACTATAAGCAAGTTCTTTACCAGTATAGTAGTTATCTACAATTTCAACATCTACTCCTAAATCTTTAATAAAATGCTGTTTCTAATTTATCTGACAGTTCTTGTATTTCCGGTTGATAACTCTCTGGTAAATGCTGTGATATTTCCGTGTGAAAGTTATTCCAGTATTGTGCGAGTAGTTTGGCTTTAAACTCGATTTCTTCAAATACCTTATATACTTGATTACTCATATATTTTTATTTTCTAGTTTTATTTTTTACCGTTTAAACATACCTTTATATCTTATACATAGTAATAACCTGTGTCAAGATTGAAACAGTTTTAAATTTTTAAACTTTTGTATATTTCCGTAAATAACAATACTGGCTTTGAAATAATATGTAGATAATTAAAGTTGTGTAAACAATGACTTGGAAAGAAATAACCAAGCTAATAACCAAAGTTTACTAAAGTAAACTATCAATTTATAAGTATTTTTAGTCATCTTTAGATGACTTTTGCTATAAGACTGGGAATTAATTCCCAGTCTGTTTCTAACCACCACCAAAAACTTCTACATTTGCAAATACACAAACCGGTGAACCATGTCCTACCCAAATAGTTTGATTTGGTTCTCCTTTTCCACAGAATGGTGTACCGTACATTTGCCAATTTGCATCATTACCAACTTGAATTAAACTATGCCAAAATTCGGGGGTTGTAGCTCTATAATTAGGATTACGCAGGGTTTTTGTAAGTTTCCCGTTTTCAATTAACTTTGCATATTCACAACCAAATTGAAATTTATGTCTTCTATCATCAATTGACCAAGAACGGTTGGATTCCATGTAAACACCATGTTCTATATCCGCTATCATTTCGGAAAAATTTGCGTTTCCTGGTTCTAAATTTGGTTCTAAATTTAAGTTAGCCATTCTATCAATGGGTGGACGATTCCAAGAAGTAGCACGCGCACAAGCTACCCCTGGCAAACCAGAACGATTTTGACTTTCTAAACTACCTAAACCTCTTTGTAAAATGCCATCTTTAATGATATATTCTCTGGTGGCTTTTGTACCAGTATCATCAAAACTATAACTGGCAAATTCACCTTCAACGGTAGGATCAAAAGTAATATTCATTAAAGGTGAACCGTATGCTAATTTACCAAAATCTTCGGGTTTCACAAAACTACCACCTGCGTAGTTTCTTTCATCTCCTAAAATGCGGTCAATTTCCAAAGGATGTCCCACACTTTCATGAATTTGTAGCATCATTTGATCAGGTGCTAAAACCAAATTAGTGCGTGTATTTTGACATTCTGCTGCTGTTAATAATTCTAATCCTTGTTCAGCAATTTGTTGGACTCGATGCCATAAATTATCTTGTTTTAATACTTCCCATCCACCTTGATAACAATTAGCGTGCATTCCGTTATTACTACGTTGTTGCACAATATTACCATCTTGGGCAATAACACCAAAATGGTTTCCTAAAGAAATGATTTTTTGATAAACTTCTGAACTGTTACTGCTAACAAACCAAGTTTCTTTTTCAGATGTGTTAATATTGGCTACGGTTTGGACAATTTTATCACTAATTTTTAAGCCGTGACAAATTCTCATTAATAAATCATTTATTTCCCCTGGACTAATAGCATCTAATGGTTCAAAAAAGGGTGAGTTATATTCACCGACGACTTTGGGACGGGTATTTTTACTAAAGGGATATATCCAAAATTCACTTGCTGCAACTGCTTGTTTATAAGCTATTTCTGCGGCATTTTGCAATGATGATAATGTTAAAGAGTTGGTAGCAGCATAACCCAAACTACCATTAACCATTACTTCTATCATTGCTCCCATTGTTAATGATTTACCGTTGCTTTGGGGTAAACCATCTCTGACAAAATGGGTTCTGGTTGTTTCTTTGACTGCACGAATACCGATCCAATCAGCAGGAATGTTAAAATTAGATATGGCGGTTGTTAGTTCTTTCCACATAGGTTAAATTGAAAATTAAAAAATTCAAAGTTAAAAATCTGTTTTTACATCATAAGTTATATATGGTGTAAAGAATAATAAACCACAGAGGACACAGAGGAAAAGAGTTTCTGAGATATTGGTTAGTTGTGAATAATTTTTCAAGAGAATGAACCACGTTCAGCGAAGCTGTTCCCGCAGGGTAGGACGCAAAGAACACGAAGGAAGAAGAGAAGAATAGGGGGAATATTAGAATGAGAAATGAGTAAGATTCAATCATCTTTTTTGTCTTTACCTCTGTGTCCTCTGCGTCTGGAGCGGTTCGTTTAAAAAATCATGTTCACAACTCAGATGACGATGCTTTGTTAATTTTTAATTTTTAATTTCTCCGTTGCCAGCGTGTACCTTCTTTGCTATCAATTAATTCAATACCTTTGGCTTTGAGTTCATCTCTGATTCTATCAGATTCGGCAAAGTTTTTGGCTTTTCTTGCTTCCTGTCTTTTTTGAATTAATTCCTCAATTTCTGCATCACTTAAACCATTAGTTTTTGTTGTTTCTGCTTCTGGTTCGGCGGTTAAACCTAAAACTTCTGCTAATGTAGTTAAGGTTTGCCATTGTTTAAATAATTCATCGGCGGGAGTTTCTGTTTTTCCTTGATGAACAATGATATTTCCTTCTTTTCTCAGTTCTTTAGCTAATTCAAAAATAACCGCTAACCCACCAGGAAAATTAAAATCATCATCCACTGCATTAGTAAATTTCTCAACTTCTGATTTATCAATGTTGGCGTTATTTAATTCCAGATTTTCCCAACCCAACTTTTCACCGTGTTGATGTCCAAAAAGCAGACCTTCCTTAATAGTATGCCAGCCGTTTGTTGCTGCTAAAATTGCTTCATCTGTGAAATCAATGGGTTTACGATATTGTGCCATTAACACAAATAATCTTAATGCCATTGGGTCAACTCCACGATCTAATAAATCGCGGATTGTGGTAAAATTGCCTAAAGATTTAGACATTTTTTCACCATCAACTTTAACCATGCCATTGTGTAACCAATAGTTAGCTAAAGGTTTACCGGTTACTGCTTCTGATTGGGCAATTTCGTTTTCATGGTGTGGGAAAATTAAGTCAGCACCACCAGCATGAATATCTATGGTATCACCCAAGCGATCGCGCACCATTGCAGAACATTCTATATGCCATCCGGGGCGGCCTTTTCCCCAAGGTGACTCCCACGCAGGTTCGGAAGGTTTTGCAGCTTTCCACAAGGCAAAATCAAAGGGATCTTTCTTTTTCTGATATTCTGGATCTTCTACGTTTACTCTTTCGCTTGCACCTGCTTGTAAATCTTCTAATTTCCGTCCTGAAAGTTTACCGTACTGATCAAACTTTCGCACCGCATAATAAACATCACCATCAGCAGGATAAGCAAAACCCTTGGTTTCTAAATCATGAATTAATCTTTGGATACCATTCATGGTATGAGTTGCACGAGGATATTCATCTGCTTCTTTTATCCCCAAACGTCCCATATCTTCAAAATATGCCTGGATATAGCGTTCTGAAACCGCTTCCATTGTTGATTTTTCTTCCCGTGCGCGGTTAAGAATTTTATCATCAATATCCGTGAAATTTTGGATATACCGCACATCATAACCAATAAATTGTAAATAGCGACGCACTACATCCCAAACAATACAAGCTCTAGCGTGACCCAAATGGCAATAATCATAAACCGTCACACCGCAATAATACATTTTTACCTTACCAGGTTCGACGGTTTTAAATTCTTCTTGATGACGGGTGAGAGTATTGTAAATAGATAGGGTCATAATATAAGGGATAAGGCAATCTAACGATTAGCAATGATAGCGTATGTAGTGAGTAACCGGATAGGTGAGACAGATTAAGTTACAGATACAGTAAAAAGCGATCGCTCTTATCATCTATGATATCTAAATATAGTTCTCTAGTTGATTTCCAGTAATATCATGTAATATAGTTGTCAGAGTTAGGTAACTTATGATTCTAGCTTTACCCAGAACTAAACAAGTAAATTTTGCAGAGTTGGCGTAATTTAACCCAAGATCAAAATGATTTAACTTTATATTTAGGTTTAGGTATAATTTCTGATATTGCAAATCTTCAAACAACAACTATTGCTATTGAGAATTGCATCAATGAAAACATCACTTTAAGCAATTTATAAATGATTCAAAAAATGATAAAATAACTAGCTAACAAACACTTCCCAAGTGACAATTAACAGCTACTCGGATTTTTGCAAATCACGCTAACATTCAAAATAGACTCAAACCCTACTTCATAAATATGACATCAGCAGTTACTTCAGAATCTCACGTAATGGAAGCAACCAAACAGGGATTACCTGTTACCATTATCACTGGTTTTCTTGGCAGTGGTAAAACTACCTTACTAAATCATATTCTTACTAATCAGCAAGGTGTAAAAACTGCTGTTTTAGTGAACGAATTTGGCGAAATTGGTATTGATAACGAATTAATTGTTTCTACAGATGATAATATGGTGGAACTTAGTAATGGTTGTATTTGTTGCACCATTAATAATGACTTAGTTGATGCTGTTTACCAAGTTGTAGAACGTGAACAAAAGCTAGATTATCTAGTAGTTGAAACTACAGGTTTAGCAGATCCTTTACCTGTAGCAATGACATTTTTAGGATCTGAATTGCGAGATTTAACCCGATTAGATTCAATTGTCACTGTAGTAGATGCGGCAAATTATAGTTTGGATTTATTCAACTCTCAAGCTGCATTTAGTCAAATTACTTATGGTGATGTAATTCTGCTCAATAAAACCGATTTAGTTGATGAAGCTGCTTTAAATTCATTAGAGAAAAAGATTAATGATATTAAGGAAGGTGCAAGAATTATCAGAACTAAAAATTCTCAAGTTCCACTTCCTTTAATTCTCAGTGTTGGGTTATTTGAATCTGATAAATATTTTGATTCAGAAACCGATGAACATGATCATCATCATCACGATCATGATCATTCTACCTGCGAACATGAACATCACGACCATGATCATTCTACCTGTGGACATGACCATCACGACCATGATCATCACCACTCTGATCACTTAGAAAATGATGGTTTTACATCCATATCTTTTCAAAGTGATCAACCTTTCTCGATTAGAAAATTTCAATATTTCTTAGATAATCAACTACCCACAAATGTCTTCCGCGCTAAGGGTATTATGTGGTTTGAAGAAAGTCCACAACGTCATATTTTCCACCTTTGCGGTAAACGCTTCACTATTGATGATGATCAATGGAAAGGTGAAAAGAAAAATCAACTGGTTTTAATTGGTCAAAATTTGGATCAAGAGACTTTACTTCAGCAATTAGAAAATTGTCTGTGTTTACCTTCAGTTAGCAAAGGTAAAGGTTTCGGGAAATAGATAATTGGTGATTGGTGATTGGTAATTGAGAAATAAGGGTACAGGGAACAATTAAAAAATTTTCACCCCATCACCCCATACCCTGACTCCTGTGAGGGTTTAGCATTGCTAAACCCCTATCTTTATCGTTAGTAAAAAATCTGAAATATGCGCGTTATTGTTCAAAGAGTTAAATCATCCCAAGTAACTATAGACGGGGAAATTGTTGGTAAAATTGGTCGAGGTTTAAATTTACTTGTGGGTATTTCTCATACTGATACTGATGGGGAAATTGATTGGATGGTGCGTAAATGTTTAGAATTACGTTTATTTCCCGATGATGAAGGTGGTGATAAATGGCAAAAATCTGTACAAGAAATTAATGGGGAATTATTAGTAATTAGTCAATTTACATTATACGGTGATTGTCGTAAAGGTCGTCGTCCTTCCTTTGACCGTTCTGCTACACCCACATTAGCAGTATATTTATATAATCGCTTTGTATCAAAATTACAGGAAAGTGGTTTAAGGGTAGAAACTGGTAAATTTGGCGCGATGATGCAAGTTGCAATTGAAAATGATGGACCAGTTACTTTAATTTTGGAAAAAGAAGCTATTTAGCGACACCCACCCAAAATGAAAAACAGATTTAATCAAGATAGCCAAATCGCTGCTATATGATGAGAGAATATTAACCTAAAGATCATAAAACTTAAACAAACATTCATCATGGCAAAAATCCAATTTTCTAGAGGCATTGACGAACCAGTAGTTCCAGAAGTAAAGTTAACAAGATCACGTAGTGGTGATAGTGGAACAGCAACATTTACTTTTGAAAATCCCCAAGCCTTCAGTGAAAATAGTACAGAAGAAATTACAGGGATGTATATGATTGACGAAGAGGGGGAAATTATCACCCGTGAAGTCAAGGGTAAATTTGTTAATGGTAGACCAGAAGCAGTAGAAGCTGTTTACCTGATGAAAAGTGTAGAAGAATGGGATCGTTTTATGCGGTTTATGAATCGGTACGCTGAAGAGAATGATTTAGGATTAAGTAAATCTTAAATTACTTAGTGGTGATTGGTGATTGGTAATTGGTGATTAGTGATTGGGTTATCAACACTCCACACTTCGCACTCCGCATCCTGCACCCCATCACCCGATTTCATTATATTGTTAAAATAGTAAATATCAGCAGTCAGCAGTTTATAGGAGTAATAATCATGACAGTTGCAACTGCTAAAAAAATGACTTTTGCAGAATTTCTAGAATTTGATGGCGGTACAGATAATTTCTATGAGTTGGAAAATGGGGAATTAATTGTTATGCCTTCTGAAAGTGAACTAAATCAAAGAATAGCAATGTTTTTACTTGCCTATTTTCTCAAATTAGGTATTCCCTATTATCGGTTAAGAATGAAAACAGAAATAGCTGTAAATAGTAAAATGGTAGGGGTGAGAGTTCCTGACTTAGTGATATTTTCCGAAGAACTAGCAGAAGAAATGAAAGAAGCTAAACGTTCCCTAGTTTTAATGGACATGACACCCCCATTATTAGTAGTTGAAATAGTCAGTCCTAACCAAGAAAATCGGGATTATCGTTACAAACGTTCAGAATATGCAGCGCGGGGTATTGCTGAATATTGGATAGTTGATCCCATGCAAAAAAAGGTAACAGTTTTCGAGTGGGTAGAAGGTTTTTATGATGAGCATATTTTTACTGATGATATGGTGATTTCTTCACCTTTATTTGCTGATATTAAGTTAACTGTGGGTGAGGTTTTACAGGGATAGAAATTGATGAAAACTTTAGCAGTAGCAGCAGTAAAACTCACCCAATAATTCAAAAAAGGCCTAAGTATTGATTTCTATATATAGATTATCAAAATATAACATTTCTTCTTCCTTTCTTCTTCCTTCCTTCTTCCTTCCTTCTTCCTTCGTGTTCTTCGTGCCTTCGTGGTTTATTAAATCAGTATTATTCCGGTAGGAAGGGAGTAAACTATAGCAAAATTAATAATACAGGACTTACGCAAAAGGGAACGAAAGTAGGGGTAATTCATGAATTACCCCTACGCAAGAATAAGGTTTTCAGTGACATCTTGCGTAAGTCCTATAATAGTAATTGCATTTTCCATATCCATATATGATCAAATCACATCCACATCCAGATAGAGAAAATATCACAGTAAAATGTGCAGTTGTTACCGTCAGCGATACCCGCAACTCAGAAACAGATAAAAGTGGAAAATTAATACAGGATTTATTATTATCTGCTCATCATTTAATTGCAGATTATCAAATAATCAAAGATGAACCAGACAAAATCCAAGCGTATATAGAAAGTATCAGTAAAAATCAGAATGTAGATGTAATTATTTTGAATGGTGGTACAGGAATAGCACCTAGAGATACTACTTATGATGCGATCGCTAATTTATTAGAAAAGACTTTACCAGGTTTTGGCGAAATATTCCGTTTTCTCAGTTATCAAGAAATCGGTTCTAGAGCGATCGCTTCTCGCGCTGTTGCTGGTATTTATAGAAATAAACTGATTTTTTCCCTACCTGGTTCTAGTAACGCTGTCCGTTTAGGAATGGAATCTTTGATATTACCAGAAATCGTGCATCTTGTCAAGCAAATGCAAACTGAATAAACAACCAATAAAAACAAGATCCCCGACTGCTCAAAAAATCGGGGATCTAGGCTGTGTTATTGATATTTTGTTAAAAATCTCAAAATTTAATGCTTGTCAAGCATATAGTAGCCAAAATTGCAGCAATGATATAAAACGCACCAACTACTTGCAATTCTGTCCAACCAGATAATTCTAAATGGTGGTGTAAAGGGGCCATTTTAAATAACCGTTTACCTTTCCCATCTGGTCCCTTGGTAGCTTTGTAATAACTGACTTGAGCCATCACAGACAGAGTTTCCACAAAGAAGATACCGCTGAGAATGAACAAGGCTACTAAACTATTAGTAAGCAGTGCTACAGCAGCCAACGCACCACCCAAAGCCAGAGAACCTGTATCACCCATAAAAACACGGGCTGGGTTGCGGTTATGGGCTAAAAAGCCTACACAACTACCACTCATAGCCGCACAGAATATCATCAAATCAGGTGAAGTGGGTGCAACCAAAGCGCCTAAAGCAAAAATGGCGATCGCCACCGTTCCCCCAGCCAACCCATCAATACCATCAGTTAAATTAGTAGCATTGCTTTCTGCAACCAACACAAAACCAGCCACAGGCCAGAAAAGTAAACCCAGAGGCAAAGATAAACCAACCCAAGGCAAGGCAATATTTGTTATACTAAAATCTCTGTTAAACATCATCCAGACACAGAAACCAGTTGCAAAAACAATCTGCAAAACCAATTTCATCTTTGGAGATATACCTTTATTTGATTTTCGATGCAAAATTTGCCAATCGTCGATCCAGCCTATTAAGCCATAGCTGAGAGTTAACACAGAAACAGCAAGTACATCCTGAGCAAAATTAGACAAAATACAAGCAACTGTTACAGCTACAGGTATGAAAAAGATCCCCCCCATAGTCGGAGTACCAGCTTTTTTCAGATGCGCTTGCGGTCCATCTTCCCTAATTATTTGTCCTGTTTTCAAAGCTTGTAGCAACGGCACAACCCAAAAACCAGCAGCACCAGCGCCTACAGCACATAGAAAAAACGGCATAGTCAGCGAATTAGCTTGCCAGAATACTCTATGTCCTAGCCCATCTAAAATCAATGCAGTTGTAGTCAGCGAGAGAGCTAACAGAGAGGCCAGCCCAATTCCAGAAATGTTTAATCCTTGGTTTGGAGATAATTTAGCGTCCACAAAAAATTTCCCTTCACTCCACACTTTTAAAAAACCGAAAACCGAAACTATTGATCAAACCCAGTCCCCACAGTCCTCAAGACTAGTCCTCATCTATACTGATATCGCCATCATCATCATAGTCAAGGTCAGCAATTCCATCTTCTCCCGCCAAAAAATCAGATATTTCTTCTTCAGGCTCCGAAAAAGTCGATTCGTTAAAGTCACGAGCGATGAGACGACCGCTAGACTGCAACCAGTCCAACATCGAAGACTTTTGCTTCAAGGGAATTACAGTAGCTCTTTGGTTCCGGGGTTGCTCATTTAGGGGAGAATTTAACATATCAACGAAGACAGAAAAAGGTACAAGTTCTGGACATTAAGAGTCTATCATTTGATACGGGATAATTTAGTTAATGATTCAACTCTTTGATTGATCTATCCGAATTAAACACAAAAATTTATTTAATAGCCCTATGCCAAACAGCAAGCTATTCTTCGACGATTACACCAGCCTATACATATAACATTTAACCCTTGTTAATCCTGATTTCATAGCTATATTTTGAGGTCAAGAGTTATGGTAACAAAAAATACGCTTTTAGATGCAATTGCTGGTACAAACCGGGGTTTACTGGCAACTGAAACCCAAAAACAGGCTATCCTAGCAGCGATCGCCAGTCTAGAAGACTTTAACCCCACACCCCGCCCAATGCAAGCCAGCCATTTACTAGAAGGTGATTGGCGATTACTTTACACCACCAGCAAGGCCTTATTAAACCTGGATCGTTTCCCTCTTTGTAAACTTGGTCAAATTTACCAATGTATTCGAGTCGAAACTAACAGTGTTTATAACATTGCTGAAATTTATGGACTACCGTCTTTGGAAGGATTAGTTAGCGTCGCTGCTAAATTTGACCCTGTTTCCGAACGTCGAGTCCAAGTCAAATTTCAACGTTCTATTTTTGGCTTACAAAGGTTAATTGCCTATAAATCACCTGCAACGTTTATCCAACAAATTGAATCAGGCAAAAAATTTACCGCTTTTGATTTTCCCATCAACAGCGACCAACAACAAGGATGGTTGGACATCACTTATCTAGACAATGATCTGCGTATTGGCAGAGGTAACGAGGGGAGTGTCTTTGTGTTAAGCAAAGCTTAAAAGGCATAGGCAATTTATTCGCAAAAAGTGTTTGCGAACGACATTATTCTATTATAGGTACTTTGTCAAGTAGGGTTTGATACTTTTTCGGGTAATTGGTAATTGGTAATTAGGTTATTCATCTTCCCCAGTCACCAGTCACCAGTCACCAGTCACCAGTCACCAGTCACCAGTCACCAGTCACCAGTCACCAGTCACCAGTCACCAGTCACCAGTCACCAGTCACCA
>NZ_JACJPT010000063.1:0-29052 GCF_014696195.1 Sphaerospermopsis sp. FACHB-1094
AGTCACCAGTCACCAGTCCCCAGTCCCCAGTCACCAGTCACCAGTCACCAGTCCCCAGTCACCAGTCACCAGTCCCCAGTCCCCAGTCACCAATACTATGGACAACGGGAATGAATACCGCCCTTGGTACAAATGAAAGCTAATTGCTGGGCATCTAAATTTTTAGCATTGCTAAAATCGACACCTTGGACTACGGCAGCTTGTGAACCGAGATCAGAAGTTTCTACAAACCTATCTCCGGGATCTTGTTTACCAGGAAAAAGTATAGTTCCTTGAAAATCTGCACCGTCCAAATTTGCCCCTCGTAAATCTGCACGACTGATATCAGCATTTCGTAGGTTGGCATTTTTCATATTGGCAGAACGTAAAACAGCACCAGCAAGACGAGCCGCACTGAAATTAGCATTGGTGAGATTAGCATGATCTAAATATGCTTCAGATAAATCTGCACCTTGCCAATTGGTGTTAGTTAAATTGGCATAAGATAATTGTGTACCTATGGCAGAAACACGACCTAACTGAGCAGCATACATATCTGCTTCCATTAATTTTGCGTCGCTGATATCTGCTCCTGTGAAAATCGCATCTTCCAAAATTGCCTTTTGCAAATCACTACTGATAAGTTGGGTACTGCTGAGGTTAGCACCCACTAACCGGGCATGAGATAAGTTAGCTTTATTCAGGGTAGCGCGGCTTAAATCACTGCGTTTCATTAACACACGACTAAGGTTGGCTTCGTTGAGGTTGGCTTGTTTGAGTTGAGTTTTAGTCAAATCAGCAATGACATCATCATAAGTATCCCAGCGCCCATCTTCACCTGCACTACGGAAGCGACTACCTTTTAATTGAGCTTGGTTAAGATTGGCAGATTTAAACACAACTCCCGATAAATCAGCATTTTCTAGTACCAAGTTAAATACAGAACTTTCTTCAAAGCTTTTTGCACCCAGTTGGATACTACTTAAATCAATGTCATTAATTTTGCCACTATAGACAGACAAAATCTTGTTGATTGCCTGTTGGTTAAGATTTAATTGTTGTTCTCTGATATTTCCGAAGTTGCCGCCTGATTCGAGTTCCCCAGCGAGAAACAGATTCATGCGTTTTAATTCTGGTAAAGCTTGAATTCCAATATTTGCCAGTGCTTGTTGAATAGTATCTAGGATGTTAGGGTCAGTTTCCTTCACCAGTAGATCCACTAGAAATTTGATAGATTGTGTATCATTAATACCACCCAAGGCGAGAATAGCCCTTTGGCGTTCTTCGTCGCTGACACCAGAATCAGGATTAATTGGTTTTACGAGTTCGAGAAATTTTTGAGTGTTAACCAACTGGGTTTTCCGCAGGTTTTCTTGGGTTTGGATGTAAATTTGTGTGCCTACTAAAGTTGACAACACAGCAATCATGCTGGTTACACCAACCACAAACAAGATAAAATTAGGACTGCGGGCTATTTTTAGCTTAGGGATGGACTCCTTAATAGATGTATCTGTTGGTTCTTCATTTTCTGGCTGTGGCGGCTCGCTGGTATTTTCTACAGGTGTTTTGATTGGTTTGTTGATGTCTTTAACATCTATGGTATATGTACCAGCCAACTGATCATGGAAAGCGCGACGACGTTTTTGGGAAGTCCAACCCATGCCTTCACCTAGCACCAAAACTATAGCTAAAAATGTGAATAAGCCTAAATCTGGAAAAGCAAAGCTGTAGCGCCAGAGGATATAAGCAATGGCAACTGGACTAGTCCAGCGCCCTAGCCCTTCACGAACTACAACAGTCCTTAAACCAGGAGCTTTACCCTCATCATTAACAACCCGCACCCCAAACCAACGTTTGGGAATGGTGCTGCCGGTTTTACCCAGTAAATACAACTGCCATCCTGAGAGGACCAGAGGTGTTAAGAGGGCGATAGTCCATAAAAAATTAGTGGGACTGGTAACATTACGAATACCATAACTAATTGGTAGGGCTAAAGGCCGGGCGATCGCTCTTTCTGTGAGTACCAACACCGGATTTAAAGGTACTCTTTGCAGATCGCTACGAGAATTGGCATAAACACCAATGCCAAAGGGAATTAACCCGCTGGCTACCACTAATGTAATTTCTGCTGCCCAAGCGCCTAAACGCCTTGTTGCTAAGGGCAGGGATTTAACTTTTTCCGGTTTTTGGGACTTGTTAGATTGATCAATATTTCTCCTCACGGTTGGGGTAGTCATTGCATAATTTCCCTTTGATTCTATGTTTACGCCAATCTATACAAGTTTTTGGCGGCGCGGTTAAAATAAGCTATTGCTTACGTTGCAAGCTATTAGACACCAAAAATTTGTATCCAAGATACACTAACCCCGCCAATAGTGCCAGACTGATCACAGATGCTACCAATCTAAATACTGTTTGCAGTACCATGAAGCCCAAGAGTATTCCTACACCAGTAACGGCAAGCTTTTTTATCCCTGATAAACCTTGAAACCAAATTTGAAAACGCTGAAAATTTCGGTTTAATTTAGCAAACATAGTTTGATTTGGGTAATACGTCTGTTTTTGCGTCTCTTGTGAGTTGGGTTGGGTGGAAAATGAACTTATTTCCGCCTCTAGTTGTTCCAAACGACGCTGCAATTCTTCTTCTGGTTGAGGATTCATAATTTTTTTACCCCAGCTATAGATTCTACAACCGACCAAGTATATCCATATTTGGGGGTTGTGTTAGTGATTTTAGCTAATATCTATAATGTACAAAACCTCTGTAGGTACGGAAATGAATGTATCTTGTCTATAGCCAGAATTTTCTACCTCTCCTGTGTCAATTCAGGATATTTTTATGCTGAGTTACAAATTCACCCAATTTCCAAATCAAAATTAATTAACGAAGGCAGGAGGCAGGAGGCGTTAGCGTAGCGAGACGAAATCCGGTTTTAGACCCGATTATTTCAATAACAACTCAATAAAAATTTATACTTGAACATTGGGAACAATATACCATTGTCTTGAGTCTAATAAACCAGAATAGACTCTCCAAAATAGAATTTAGTAATTTGACAGAAAGACATCTAGATATCCCATAAGCTTCGCCCTGCCCCCATAAATAGGTTCCATAATTTCTTTTCTGGAGAAGTCTAATATATATCACTATATTAATCTATCAAGAGTCGGGAGCATGAATAAAAATGAAGACATTAAAACTACTGACTTTTGTTCCCACAACTTTGGTTATGAGTTTGGTATTGAACCAAGCTGTTTTAGCACAAACTCCATTTATCCAAATTAACAAGCAACTCCCGACAGATCCTTTGGTTGTCAATGGCATATCTGGGGGAACAGTTCAGAGTAATTGCGGGAATATTACCACTCAACCTAGTCAAGTTCTTCAGGTACAAGAATCTTTACCTTATTTACGCTTAACTGTTGAGGGACAGGGACAGCCTACAATGTTGATTGATGGACCAGGGGGGCGCTTTTGTGTGTTGGCAGATAATTACTCTGCAAATAAACCAGAACTGTCTGGTTTTTGGACAATCGGTAACTACTTGGTATATATAGGCAATTTATCAGCAGGAAAGTATAATTATACTCTTTCTATTTCTCAGCAAAAGAAATAAAAATTCAGGAGGCAGGAGGCATAAGGCAGGATCAAGAATTAGTTTTTCTTTCCCTGCTTCCCCTAAACCCTACACCCTATCCCCGGTTATCTATTTGGGCGCGTTGCAAACTACCAGAAAAGTCAACATAAACACTTTTCCATTCTGTGAATATATCTAAAGCAGTAGTTCCTGCTTCCCGGTGTCCGTTACCTGTTTGTTTTACTCCCCCAAAAGGTAAATGTACTTCTGCACCAATGGTAGGACCATTAATATAGGTGATACCAGCTTCGATATCACGCATGGCTGTAAATGCCCGGTTGATATCACGGGTGTAAACTGAAGAAGAAAGACCATAATTAGTGTCATTGAGAATAGCGATCGCCTCTTCAAAACTGCTAATCTCAATTAATGCCACCACAGGTCCAAATATCTCTTCTTGGGCTACTCGCATATTAGGTGTAACTTGATCTAAAATTGTTGGTTCAAAGAAATAACCATTTACTAATTCTCCATCTGTAGCAATTTCTCCACCAATTAAAATTTTTGCACCTTGCTCACGGGCAATATCTATATATTGCTTAACTTTTTGCAGTTGTTTTTCATTAATTATCGGACCAATATCTATATTAGAATCAGTACCAGCACCCAAGCGTAAATTATTGGTACGTTCCAATAACATATTAGTAAATTTCTCTTTGATATCCCGATGCAAAATTAATCGACTTGTAGCTGTACAGCGTTGGCCAGTTGTCCCAAAAGCACCCCAAACAGCCCCATCAAGTGCTAATTCTAAATCTGCATCTTCCATAACCACTTGGGCATTTTTACCACCCATTTCTAAACAAACTCTTTTATGAGTGAGTCCACAAGTTGCACCCACAAAAGCCCCAGTTTCGGAAGAACCTGTAAAGGAAACTAAATCAATATTTGGATGTTCAACTAAAGCTTTTCCTGCTTCTTCTCCTACACCGTGAACCAAATTAATTACCCCTGGTGGTAAACCGGCAGATGCAAAAATTTCTATTAATTTAGTTGCACAAGCTGGGGTATCTTCCGCTGGTTTAAGAATGACAGTATTACCGCAAACTAAAGCCGGCATTGCTTTCCAACAAGGAATAGCTACGGGGAAATTCCAAGGAGTAATTAACGCACAAACCCCTATAGGCATTCTCACCGTCATAGCGAATTTATTAGACATTTCTGAAGGTGTCGTTTGTCCAAATAATCTTCTTCCTTCTCCTGCACTGTAAAAAGCACAGTCAATACCTTCCTGCACATCTCCCCTAGCTTCTGTCAGGGGTTTACCCATTTCTCGACTCATTAACTGGGCAAGTTCTTCTTTATTTTCAAGTAATAATTCTCCCACGCGAAAAATATATTCTGCCCTGGCAGGTGCGGGAACTTTACGCCAACTATGATAAGCTTGACAGGCTGCGGCTACTGCTGCATTAATATCTTCAATTCCTGACCGAGGGAAAATAGCTACAACTTCATTTTTATTAGCTGGGTTGCGACTTTCTAAACTGTGACTTTCTAAACTGGGTTTATGCAACCATTGACCGTTAATATAATTTTGGCAGATGAGTGGAGTTGTCATGTCGCTTCAGTCCAAATTCAAAATTTATAAAGTTGGTATCTTGTAGATTAACCTACAAATTAGCACTCAAAAAAATGCCATTACCGCAGCAGGTGAACCTGAACCACCACGTAACCTGAGAATACCAATTACTAGGGTAGCGCCTTGGGGTGGCAGTTGATCTAAGTTGGTGAGGTTTTCTAGGACAATACGTGGTTTTGCTAGTATCAAACTATTAGTGGTAAAATTATTATCTTGTCCAGAGTCTACGCCGTGGGTATCAATTCCCACCCCGGCAATTTTTCTTTCAGTAATTAAAAACTCGGTAGCTTTACCGCTAAACCCTGGAAAGTGTATATTTCCATCTGCATCCTGGTTTAAGAAGGCGTTTTTATCTAGCCATTTATTTTGCCAACCCGTATAAAGTAACACTATATAACCGGGTTTAATCTTGCCAAATTCTGCTTCCCATGTCAAAATGTCAGCTACAGTTAAAAGATAATCGGGGTTTTCTGTAGCTTGTTTACAGATATCTATAACTACCGCAGGTACTACAAGAGACTGGGCGGAATATTCATCAATGCTGATACCGTCACCGTGAAAACTATTAGGGGTATTGATATGAGTAGCACTATGTTCACCCATAGAAAACCGTCGCAGATAATAGCCATCGTCTTGTAGTTCGGCTACAGTGGTAAATTTGACGGGAGGATCACCAGGCCATTGTGGTATGCCTGTGTCAATTATATGACTCAGGTGGATAACACGGGAGTATGTGATATTGTTTGGCTGTTGGGGTTGTATAGTAACGTTCCTCACTCGTTGGGCTACTGCTATTATCATAAAATAATCCCCCAATTCCTGTAAATACCAGGTTGTTTGGGGGTTAACTACAAGTTTAAAATGTTGCAGCAAAAAGTGAATTTAAGCTTAGTGAACACCTAAAAGGTTAATGTTGTGCAAACATAAGATTAAGTTTAGGTAAATTGTCAGAGTTGATAATTGACAATAGACCTCTCCAAAATAGAATGTATTGATTTTTAATATATTGTAGGGGCGAAGCATTTGGGCGATAATTTGACGGAAAAATCAGACATCTAGATATCCCAAATGCTTCGACCTGCCCCCATAAATAAGCCATAATTTCTTTTCTGGAGAAGTCTAATTGATAAATTAAACGCAGATGGACGCAGATAAACGCAGATAATTTTGTACTTCTTGAGATGAGGAAATGCTATCTCAGGATGGAAAGTGGGATTTTTTGGGTGTTGAATGGGTGTTGAAGTAGCTAATGTTTAAGAAATGATAAGTAATATTGTCAATTTCAGGTGAGATGGGTTACTTTAACAAAAATGGTAAAAATATTTCGACACCACAAGCCCGAACCTTGAAAACCGCATAACTTCGTTGACTGGTGTGGATCGTTTACAGGATCAGCGTTTCCGGTTTTACAATGCCTTACTTATTGAGAATTTTTTGGCACTTATTGAGAATCAAAAAAGTGGTGTCGAAATGGGGATCTGAAACCCTTGCTCTGTAAGGCTTCCAAAAGTGAACTCTTTCCAAATCAACTTCCCCGCAAGGGGATGGAAACTTTAATTTGTAACCAGAGGGGATCTGGGTATTCAAGCTTTCCAAATCAACTTCCCCGCAAGGGGATGGAAACTCATTTATTTTCTTATCCATTTGTGGCGCTTTCTCAACGCCAGGAATGCTTTCCAAATCAACTTCCCCGCAAGGGGATGGAAACACTGCTAAACTAACTATTATTACAACCGGAAAATGCTAAGATTAAGAGTAATCTAGTTCAAGCTAACTTAAACACTATGACTGATATTAATATCACTCTATCTGAAGCCCTAAAAAGTTTTATTGATGAAGAAATTGCCGAAGGTAATTATAATTCAGCGAGTGAATATTTACAACAATTAATTATTCAAGAAGCAAGACGGAAAAGTAAAGGAAATTTAGAAGATTCTGTAATAAAGTATCAAGAATTGGAAAGTGTTTTAGATGAATTAGCTGATGGTTTTGCAGCGTGTGTTGGTGCAAACGCACCTATTTTATCTGATTATGCTGTTAGTCGTGAAAGTATTTATGAAGACCATTATTAAAAATAGAAAATGGAATATTTAGTAGAACCTAAATTCAACACTTTCATAAATTTTACTCCTTAATTTTAAAGACTATTACAAAAATAAAAACATCCCACTGATCTTCCTTCGCGTGAAATAACAAACTAATCACAAGGATTTTTTACATCACACTGAGTTAGCATCTTTGCTCTTTTAACAAACTTTTCATCAAATGTATAAAACTGAGAACAGTTTTGACTATTAGCTAAATGAAAAGCATCAGCAAAATCTAAACCATTTTCATGCCATTCAATTACTTGAGCAATTAAAATAGGATTATTTAGGTAAATATTAGGTAAACCAAACAAATTTCTCAAAGCCTTACATATATCATGAGGTTTAAACTTATATCTAAACCTTAACACCCATTCCGTTTCCAAGATGACTGTATCTGCAATAAAAACATCATGATTTTGTAACCCACCTTCCGCACCCTAAACTGTCACACAACGAAAAATGGTCATTTGGGGATTTGAGATTGGCGATCGCTACCTAAACTTTAGACCATTTTGTATTAAAATTATCCTCAAAGGTCTTCAAAAATCCGAAATTACCGATTGTGACACTGGGGGGTGCGGAATGTGGGTTGTAATATCTCTCTACTTTTTTGAAACTGTAATTCATCATCTTGAGTTAAAAATCTGACAATTATATTTGTATCAATCGCAATCATGCCACATTTCCTCAACACCTTGACGAATAGCATCTTCCATATCTTCCAGGGTTGCAGGTTCACCATCATATTTTAAACAACCTGCTACATCCTCCAACTTAGTTACTGGAAAAGGCTTTTTAGGTTGTAATAAAATCCCATTACCCATATCAATAATAATAAATTCCTGACCTGCATTCCAATGATGCGCTTCTCGTAAAGATTGGGGAATAATGACCTCTCCTTGAGGAGACAATTTGGTAATTTCCATAATGTCTAAACAATAAAACCATAACACTAATTATAACACATAAATAAATAGCAAAAACCCATAAAATTGGTATCAGTTATCCATTTTAATCAGCAAAACAAATACACTCGTTTTGTACAGGTTTAGCACTGATAAACTCCTACGAGAAATGCGATTTTCTCAGATACATATTTGAGGTTTTATTTCCATTAAGTTCTAACTACTCTCCCAGTCACCTATCACATATCATTTGTAACCTTGTTGCATCAGTAGTGGAGGTTTTCATTTTTTGTGTTATAACCCACTCAGAAAATGAATTTAGACAGTAACGATTATATGGAACTAGACAAATTAACCAGGTTTAAAGAGTACGGTGAGTTTATCCTCCGCAAAATTGACTCTGTACCCCAACGCCCCTCCCAACAAGAAGATTGGGTTCCTACTAGCCTTGATGACTGTCTGGTGCGCTTGCGAGAAGCTGCACAGAAGACTGTGGAAATGGCCACTTCCCCGGTGAAAATTGGTGTGATGGGTGAGTTTAGCAGTGGTAAAAGTTTACTGTTAGGAAGTTTAATTGGTTTTGCGGATGCTTTACCTGTAAGTGAAAACCCGACTACGGGAAATGTGACTGCTATTCATATTAAACCACAAGAAGGTTTTGCTACAACAAAAATAGATAATTACACCGTTGAGTATTTATCTCATGAAGGGGTAAACGAGTGTTTACATTTCATGTTATCAGAAGCAAATCGTCGCGCTGTGGCTGCTGGTTTACCAACTTTACAAGTTACTAAAATTAAAACTGGTAAAGATATTTCTCTTTGGTGTGAGGAAGCTTGGAAGAGTTCCAATAATTTAGAATTACGCTATTTATTGCGTGAGTTAGTATTATTTTTGCGGGCTTATCAAGCTTATGGTGAGGCTTTGTGTGGTAAGCATTATCATATTGATGCAGCAACGGCAAAGGAAGGATTACAATTAATTGATTTGCCGATGGCGATTCAAACTTTGAGATTTGATGATTTACCGCCGGCACATATTCGTTTACCGAATGCACCCCAAGTTCTGCAAACTCAATTATTACAAAATAGTTTTTACCTGATTCGTAGAGTTGATATTGAAGTCAAAATATCAAGGGAAATTTGGGATTTAACCGGGGCAGAAGAATTTGTTTTGTTAGATTTTCCCGGTTTAGGTGCGGCTAATTCTGGTGCGCGAGATACATTTTTATCATTGCGAGAATTGGCACAGGTGCAAACAATTTTAGTTTTATTAAATGGTAAATCACCGGGAAGCGATCGCGCCAACAAAATATTTACCATGATGCAGCAACAACGCCCCGGACAAGATTTAAAAGATTTAATTCTGGTTGGTGTGGGACGTTTTGATCAATTACCTTTAGAAAGTGAAGGTGGAGAAAGAATTTTAGATTTTTTAATTGAAGATCATCCTAATTCCCAACCTTTACAAACAGAGGTAGTTTTTCAAAAATTAAAAGTTCTGCAAACTATTATTGATGGTGCAGAGGCTTTTACTACTCAAAAAGATCGCATTGTTTTATTATCGCCCTTGTTAGGTTTATCAGAATTAGCCAAACGTTCTACAAAAGTCAAAGCTGGTTCAGAAGAATTTTTAGCTAATTTAGATTATCCTGATTATTTGGAACGTTCCAAGAAATTACAAGAAAAATGGGGTAAACTCAGCGATAAACTTTTAGAAAGTGAACCTCGTAATTCTCTAGGTAAACAGTTAGGTTATTTTGCCCAAGATGGGGGTATTAGTAAACTGCGGGACTTGATTCAAAATCATGTTAATACCCATGGTTTAAAACAATTATATGAGGATACTCGCAGGGCGGCGGATGTGATTCATCAACAACAAGAACAACTGAAATATATCCTGGCAGAAATTCATGAACAAGGTATACCTACAGCAGATAGTCCAGATTTAATGGAGTTACGTTTGGCAATTGAAAGTTTAGATAAAACCTACAGAAACTTTCAAAAAGACTTGGGCAAAGAACCACTCAAAGATAGACGGGGAGTGGTTGTGAGTGATGTGATCAAAGATGAATTAACCTATAGGATTCTCAATTGGAGTCAGTGGACATTGTTATTTAATAAATGTCAAAATGGGACAATTGCTTTAGCAGAATCTAAAGGTGCAGCAGGTAAATTATTTGAACGGGGAAATAGAGTAAATAATTCTATTCCTAGCAAAAGTGATGATTTTTATCCAGAGTTTGAAAAAAGCGTTAAAGAATTAGAAGAATTTGCCCGCGATCGCATTCGTCAAGCTGTAGTAGACTTGTTGAATAAATTAGCCCATCAAGTAGTATTAGAACGGGAGAAAATTCAAACAATTCTTAATCCAGAGATGGAAGAATTGATAGAAGATAACTTTGGAGTTGAAGCCGCAGATTTATTTTATAAACTGTTGTTAGGATGTGATCCAAATCAGTGGAAAGAAGCAATTATTGGGGAAATTAATAATCAAGATAAATCCATTTCTCCTGATATGATGTTTCCCCTAGCGCGACGGGATGAAAAACACAGTATTGGACAAATATTTGATTGGTCTCCTGAAAGAAATCAAACCTCATCTCGCAATGCAAATCATCAACTTTTTGTATTAAGATTGCGGGATGAAATTACAGCTAGTGCTAGTTTACATCTCGTGCAATATGTGAGTGAAGTTAATCAACAAGTAAATGCAGAATTAGAAGGAATTTTAGATCAAATAATTCCCAGTTTGCAAAACCTGTCTAAAAAAGATGAACTACTCAGATATATTGCTGCTGGAGACTCAACCCCAGAATTAGCAATTCCCACTTGGTTAGAAATTCTTGCGGATATTGCATCAATTAATGAGAGTGATATTTATGAGTATATTTAGCTGAAGAAGGGAACAGGGAATAGGGAATAGGGAATAGGGAATAGGGAACAGGGAACAGGGAACAGTAAATAGATATCAGTATTAGGTTGTTTTCCGCGTCTACCAATTACCAATTACCAATTACCAATTACCAATTACCAATTACCAATTACCATAATTAATTTATGCCTGTGGAAATTATACTTCCACCCAAACATCAACTACGAGTTAAAGAAAATCAAAGTTTGGATTTACCTGCTATCCAAATTGTCGCCACTAATAGTAATATTCCCCATATCTCTCGCATTACTTGTAGCGTCAAAGGAACACCCACAGAATTAGCAGCGGAAATTCAACAAACTTATAAACATTTTAACTCTGTGACACCTCAAAAAATCTCTAATTTGTGTCAATTAGGACAATATCCTTATCAGTTAGAGAAACCTTTAACCGAAACAGTCAACTGTGATTTACAGGTGATTGTTGAGTATTTTGATTCTGATGCTACCGGAAAACCGATATTATCTATTAAGAAAAATATGGGTGTTTCCTGTAATCTTTGGTTTACACCTGATTTTCAATCAATAACTCACAAAACCATAACTAACCATAAAACTATGAATCCTTTTGAATTAGATACCTATCTCAATAAATTAAGTCAACAATTGAGTGAAAAACTCAATGAAAAACCCAAAAAAAGATTTCCGGGTTGGTTTGCGGTAGATTTTGGAACTTCTAATTCTACAGTGACACTTTTTGATCCCATTGAAGTACCTATTGCGGAAGTTTTACCCAGAGAACAGGAATTAAGATTGCGTCAAAGATTAGCAGAATGGTTAAATTCTCCTGCTAATTTAGCTTTACCAGATATCGGTGTGAACGAGTGGGAAAAGTTCATTGCTAATATTAGTAAAAACTTAGAAATTGAACCAGAAGAATTAAGCGAAGTTTTTGAAAATGATAACAAAGAACAATTTTTAGAAGCTATTCGCCAAATTGAATTATGTTTAGGGAATAGTGACAGATTTCGCCGTGCTGTTAGCAAAAAACTTTATCAGATATATCATGAAGTTTTTCGTGTTCCTACGTTAGAATCACAAAATTTGATTCCTGTAGTTTTGGATATTAACAGACGGGAAACAGAAATTCCCAGCGAAATGGAAGTATCCCAAGTTGAACCTTTAAAATTGCAAATGGGGAGAGAAGCAAGAGACAATAGAAAAAAAGCCATTGCCCAAGGTACAATCACTTCAGTTAAAGATATAATCAGCAGATTTCATCACTCACCCAAACGTTATTTTGGACAAAATCGCACCTTCCCAGTCATGTTAGATGACTCAGAACATAACATCCAAGTTAACCAATTAATTCAAGCAGCATGGGCGCATTTAATTGAATTAACAGAAGATTATCGTCAACGTGCCAGAAGAAGATTTTCCGAAGGAGATTTATTAACAGGAGTTTTCACCTATCCTACCGTTGCACCTCCAGTAGTGAGAAAAGAAATTAAAGCATTAGTAGAAGAATTAGGAATAGATGATGTCCAAACAGCTTATGATGAAGCGGTTTCTGTAGCTATCTTTTTTCTTTGGCGAGAATTTGGTGGTAACTTAAATATTGGTATTGAATCTTTTAAAACTCGTTGTCGGCAAGAAAAAAATAAATGGTCACAAAATGTTTTAGTGTTAGATATTGGTGGAGGTACAACAGACTTAGCATTAATTGAACTCACATTAGAAGATAAAACTCCATTTTTTGCAGATCATGAAGATCGGGGTTTAGGTGGAAGATACTATAAACTTACCCCGAAATTATTAGGTTCTTCAGGACATTTACAATTAGGTGGTGAATTAATTACCTTACGCATTTTTAGACTTTTAAAAGTTGCGATCGCTGATTTTCTCTTAACAGCAATAACTAACGGAGACATCGAAAGCGATAAACTAGAAGATTTAATCAACTCAGAATTAAACGAACGCTTTTTAGAAGAAGGCAAATTTAAAAGCGGTAGTTTATTAAAATGTGTAGATAAAGAAAATCCTGAAGGTGATGTTGCTTTCAAAGATGCTTTAGATACAGCCGAAAAAGTCTTACCAACCCGATGGCAACAAGCACCCCAACGCCTCCAAACATTTTACACTCTTTGGGATTATGCCGAAGCTGCTAAACTCAAATTAGGGCAAAAATTACCAGGAGATGGTTCTTTATTAACCTTCACCCTTTCCGAACAACAAATTAGTGAAATCCTTGCCCAAAGTGCAGTTAAATTCCAAATTATTATCCCCGATGCTATCTCTATAACCATAGATAGTCAACAATTTGAACGGGCTGCAATTTCGGCTATTAAAGAAGCAATAGGTATTGCTAAAGGTTTGATGGAAAGCCGTTTAAATGCAGACAATAAACAAAAAGTAGATTGGTTAATTCTTTCTGGTAAAACTTGCAATTTAGATTTAGTGCAAAAACAAATTTACCAAGAATTTAGCAAATCTCCTTATTTTGTTTGGAATCCAGAACGGATTACCTTTGTTTTAGAATTTACCAAATTAGCAACTTCCGCAGGTGCTTGTTATGCGGAAAAATTAAGAAGATTAAGATTTGATCCCGAAGAATCAAAAAATTTATTGCGTAAAGGTGCAAACCAACTAGAAATAAATGTCAAAAACCTATTTTATTATCTACCGTGCAACTTTAAACGCAAAACCCAAAGTAACGAACTATTAGGAATATTCAACGCTGGACAAGAATTATATCAA
This sequence comes from Sphaerospermopsis sp. FACHB-1094, assembly GCF_014696195.1. Lineage (NCBI taxonomy): Bacteria > Bacillati > Cyanobacteriota > Cyanophyceae > Nostocales > Aphanizomenonaceae > Sphaerospermopsis > Sphaerospermopsis sp. FACHB-1094. The sequence continues at coordinate 13,822 of NZ_JACJPT010000063.1, forward strand.
CTTGCAGCCTGGGAAAGTGTAGCTAAAGTGCGGACAAATTGGCAAGGTATCCAATTAACAAATATTATCTATCGTCAAGACTATGAAGATGGAGAATTGCGTTTATGGGGTAGCTTTGACGGTAAAACTTTAATGGAGAAATTAGGAATGGAAGAACCAGAATTTCTCAAAAAAATTAAAGTCCAATTTGAAATTGATCAAACTTTGCAATTTAGTGTTTTACTCTGTCAAGGGAATCCCCATTATTTAATAGATGAGAAGGGAATAGATATCAATTCTGTGATTTACAAGGAATCAGAAACAACTGATTTATTCACCGATGGAAAATTAAAATGGAATATTGCCATTGAACAACCTCATCAAGATTTAAAAGATGGTGATATTGCCGTCAACGTATTAGAATCAGCAACAGTAGATCAACCAAATGCTTATCATTTAGTATTTGCAGTTGATAACAATCAAAATCCCAAACTGGAAACATTTCACTATTTACAAGATGGTGTTAATGAACCAGGAAAAGGGTTAATTAGTAATCCTTTACCACCATTCCCCCAAAATTGTCAACACACCTTTTATATTTATCAAACAGATAGCGAAACCAACACTAAAAAATGGATACGCATCGGCGCACTTAGCAAACCAGAAATCACCACAGATTACCCTTGTCAATATCATGTTACACTCGACAATCAAGGTATATTAAGAATGCACGCTGGTGAAGTACCTTATTGGACATCAACTAATCAAGAATGTTTACAAGAAGAAGGATGTGTTTATCGTGCAGAATTAGAATTACAACCTAATGAGATAGATAAAGAACGCGATCCTTTCTGTGGAATACATTAAATCAATTGATAATTGACAATTGACAATTGATAATTGTTTGATTTACAGCAGTTTTCATGTCTTTAGACCACAGTCAGGGCGAAGCATTCGGATGATAGTCTTAGGTAAAAACCGATAATTAATTGTCCGAATGCTGATGCTTCCAGCACCCTTCGCGAACGCCCCTACATTGTTGACACGAAACCTAAATCAAAATGTGGTTTATTTACCTGAAAATAGCTGTAAGGTTGAAACCTCTTCTTTTAAGGGGAATAAGAGAGAAAAACTTTTCAATTTTCTGCCTTCACTTCAAATTAAATATAATTGTCGATTGTCAATTATTGAATTTCCTCCTGACTCCTCAAATATTTTCTTGCCATGATGCAACATCTACAACAATTATTAGCAACAGAAAATTCTCAAATTTCTCAATTATTAAAATTGAGTTTATACGGATTACAAGCTACTTTAAATCAAGCCCGGATAGAGTATCCAAATGATCCAGGTAATGATTTATGTGAAAATGTCATTCTAGAAATTCACAATCTTTTAGAACCTGAAGTAATTACAGAAAGTCCAGAAAATGTAGTTATTGATGAAGCTAAACCTGAGCAATTATTAAATGTATTAAATGTATTAAATGAACTCAGGGAAGTTTTTAATACAGATTTAGAATTAAATTTTTATTTAGGAAATGCACCCCTACAAAGTCAAAATGATGGTGATTTATGGAATGAAATTCACCGCAAATTGTTAAGAGTTCCTGAAGATTTAGCCACAAATTGGAAAAAACGCGCTTTAGAAATGGCGCAAAAAGTCGGTGCAACAGAAGATTATATAAATATTGAACACTTCCCTTTTGTGCGGGATGAAATTATTTATCCTGGTTTAAATGGTACTGTTCAAGCTAAAGGTTTATGTTTGTCAAAAAAAGCGTTTTTTAAATCAGAAATTGCTCCGTTATATAATTCAGAAGATTTGCAATTATTAGCAGGATTTTTACTTTTATATACTAAATTTATAGAGATAGATCCTGATTTACATCATGCTTTAAAAAGTGTATTTAGTTTTGATGTTGTTTCCTTAAAATCCCAACCAGAACAACGTCAACTTTATTTAGAAGCATTGAGCGATCGCCTACAACGCACCCAAAAAACTGAGGAAAACATTGATCCCATCATTAATCTACGTGCTTGGATTGACATGGATGAATCAATACATTCCCTAGTGTTTGTTCCCCCAGCAGAACGTTATTCCTGGTGGGGAAAACTACAACAAGAATCACGACGTATATTGAAAAAAGTAGCTAATAAAGCCATAAAAGCCGGTCATGATGTGAAAATTAGACAATTATCAGGACTTTATGCTGATATTTGCGCGTATTCCAAAGATGATGTACAGCTAGATCATGGTGGAACACCTGGAGAAGTATTAACTTGTTTGCGGTTATACACACGAATCAATCAAGAAGAACATCCGGGGCGGGTGCTATTTCGATCCTTACGATGAAAACCGCAATACCATATAATTACTTCTGTTTACTGCATATCAGGTGTAGGAGTGGGTGAAGGAGTAGGAGTAGGAGTTGTAGGAGTGGGATCAGGTTTAGGAGTGGAAGGAGAAGGGGTTTGTTGGGCTAATAGAGTTTGTTGTGTGTTTGCAGCTTGAAACTGTTTGGGTATTGCAATCACCGCAGCAGTTCCCAAAAATGCTAATAAAGCTAAGGGTGCTAAGTGTCTCATATTGTGATTCCTGTCAAGACTTATGCCACCCTATTTTGAAAAATTATCAACTTCTCTATATCTTGCTATAGGTAGCCTTACTGATGTTTCTTTAGGTAGAAAAACACATTTTCAAAAAGTTATAAATTTGCTGTTTCAGGAAGATGTAAAAAATAATTTTACATCTATGGATCTCTGCAACCACAAGATAATATACTAATTTCAAAAGTTGGAAAAGACAAAATTGATTATTCAATTTCTGTAAGCATTCAGCTATCAGTCGTCAGCAGTCAGCTTTTGAGGTTTACGCCAGAAATACCTATTTGATGATTAACAAATTTCTTAAACATTCTGACTCCTGACTCCTGACTCCTTACCAATTTCTAAGCTTATTCACCACCAGAGAAAAACAAAGGTAACACAAAAGCAGCAATAATTCCCAACAAAACAAACACTTCAATAATTCTCAGAACCAAATTACTTTGCATTAACTGATTAAATTTCTCACTCAAATTATTAGGAAAATTACCCCACCAACCACGCAACCGACTAAACCAATTTTTTGGACTATCTTCTGGGCGAAATTGCCATGAAAACATTGATAATAACAAAGGCGCACCACCCACCTTAGCAGACATTAAAAGATGAATAGCTAAACAACAAACCATGATCACCCAAGCTGTTAAATGGAAATAATACCAAATATGATCCAGTTCCCCTACCGGTAGCCATTCTTCCTTCATCATTCTGCCAGATACAACTGCTAAAACTGAAGCAATTAGCATCAAAGTATTTGCTAAACGTTGCAGACTCACCCACCAAATTGGTTTATTAAATTGTGAGAGTTTTTGGATAGAATCTTGTTGTAATAACCGCCTTTCACCAGCATGAAAGCTATAGAGAGCGAAAGCAGGTAATAACAGTAAAAAGAATAAACCCGCAGTACCATGAATACCCTGAATTGGGTCGATTTTAGGAATGGGAAGTTTACCGAATCTTTGATCAAAAGTGTTATAAACTAAGAATCCGGTGATAATAGCTGCAATGACTAAAATGCCATTGACACCGTGTATAATACGTAATAACAGAGGTTGATAGGGTGCTGAACGAGTCATAAGTTAATTTTAAGTATTTTTGAAACTACTGTTTTTAGTGTAAGTATGCCACAAAAATATATAATATCCTAGACTATACCTATAAAGTACCCAATTCATGTCCGAAACTTTGCATCTTACAGGATTTATCAAAGGAGTCACCTATAAACCCTATTTAGGTGAGAAATTACAGGAAATAACTATAGATAATTTTGATGTAAATAAAGCTAGTGCTTATGGATTGATAAAATCCCCAATAACTGAAATTGCTTATTCCAAATGGGTTTCACCTAAAAGAACTAGAAGTTATCCATTTGCAAGAATGTATAATACATATAATTCCTCGAAAATCATAACTATAATTCCTCTAATTAAAGATGAAGGTAAAGATGGAGACAGAGATTTAATTCAATATTCTACTATTTCTTGGATGAACCTACTAAATATTTATATTGTACTTGCTTATTATGAAAAAGCAGAGAAGAGTAATAAAAAAGGACAAGATACCAAAAATAAATTGACTAATCAAAAATTTAATAATGAATTTGTAAACTATCAAATTGAGGAAATACTCGCATATCGTCAAAGTGCTTTACATTGGAATAAAAATTTATTTGAGCAAAGATTTGTATCAATTTTTGAAAAAGCCTTGGATTCCTATGATTCAATTTCTCATAAAACTGGAGTTTTGGTTCACTCAAGAGAAGGTATGGATAAGTATTTACAAAAAATTACCAATGAATTTGCAGAGTTTAAAAATATTTCTTTAAAAAATTCACATAATGCTAGTAAACGGGAATCAATGACTTCTCATCAACTGGAATATTTAGCCGATGGGTTAAAAGCAACTTTTAGCATTGAGAACTATTTAGGAGGAGTTTACTATTTAACTGCTGACGAAATCTTTTTTGATAATGATACTTATGTAATCCAAGAATCTAAAAACTCTTCAAAAGATTCTTTCCCTAAACTTAGTGACATTCAGGATGGTTTATTTAAGCTAATTCTATTTTCTAACTTAGATTCTTTAAAATTAGATGGTAAACCAGTTAATTTTGTAACCACATTAAAACTTACAGGTAAAAATATAGTTGGTGATATTATTTTACCAGATGCTACGACGCAAGAATTAGAAATTTTCTTAGCAGCTAATAGGAATAATTTTAAACCTAAGCAAAAAGGAATCATTAGAAAGTTAGTTACAGAATCGGAAAATAATGATAAAATAAAAATCCAAATCTCTTCTAATTTTGCAATATAATTTTATCATGATTAAAAGTCCTCTCCGCTATCCCGGTGGTAAATCAAGAGCAATCAAACAAATAGCCCAACATTTACCAACAAACTTTACAGAATTTAGAGAACCCTTAGTAGGAGGTGGTTCTGTCTTTATTTACCTCAAACAAACCTACCCTAACTTAAAAATTTGGATCAATGATTTAAACAGAGAACTATATTTATTTTGGCATATTGCCCAAAATGATTTATCTAAATTAGTCGCCGAAATTCGTCATATCAAAGAAACCGAGAAAGATGGAAAAAAGCTATTTAAAGAATTAACCCATATAGAAGATATTAATAAATTGGAAGACTTAGACAGAGCAGTACGTTTTTTTGTCCTCAACAGAATTACCTTTTCAGGAACAATAGAATCAGGTGGTTTTTCCCAAGAAGCATTTCATAAAAGGTTCACAGATTCATCAATAGAAAGACTAGAAAAATTAGCTGATATTTTAACACCCGATATCAAAATTACTAATCTAGATTACAGCGAACTATTAAAAGCAGAAGGTAAAGAAGTATTTATATTTCTAGATCCGCCATATTTAAGCAATAAAAACTCCAAATTATATGGAAAAGATGGAGATTTACATACTAAATTTGACCATCAAAAATTTGCAGATCATTTAAAAAACTGCCCTCACAAATGGTTACTCACCTACGACGACTCAGAAGAAGTACATCAAAACTTTACCTGGGCGAAAATTAGCCAGTGGGAACTACAATATGGCATGAACAACTATAAACAAAAAACAGCCGAAAAAGGACAAGAACTATTTATTAGTAACTACATCCTACCCAATACATAACTATATCTTCTTCTCTTCTTCTCTTCCTTGGTGTCCTTCGCTGCTATGCCTTCGGCACGCTTCGCGAACGTGGTTCATTCTTGCAAACTTATTGTAGTAATAAAAAATAATCTTATAATTCTTTGCGCCTTTGCTCCTTAGCGTCTTTGCGCGAAACAAAAAACCTACAACTAAAACACAAACCCCCATTTTTCGGTAAAATCACACACAGCCTAATTACAAAACCCCGAAAATGACAAACTTACCAGATCCTAATATTTGGTCAAACCTACTTAAACAATTATTAGAACACCAATCATTATCCCGCACCCAAGCAGCAGAACTGATGCAAGGATGGATCAACGAAACCATCCCCCCAGAACTATCGGGAGCAATATTAACAGCATTGCACTTTAAAGGCGTTTCTGCCGAAGAACTCACAGGAATGGCAGAAGTATTAAAATCTTTATCTGTTCAAACTACACACGATAACAGCCAAAACCCCATCCCCCTAGTTGACACCTGTGGCACTGGTGGAGACGGCGCATCAACCTTTAATATTTCCACCGCCGTCGCCTTTGTTACTGCTGCTGCGGGTGTACCAGTCGCTAAACATGGTAGTCGTTCCGCCTCCAGCTTAACCGGTAGCGCCGACGTTTTAGAAGCTTTAGGAGTCAACCTCAACGCACCCAGCGAAAAAGTGCAAGCAGCAGTGAAAGAAGTGGGAATCACCTTTTTATTTGCCCCTGGATGGCATCCCGCACTGAAAGCCGTTGCCCCACTGCGGAGAAATTTAAAAGTGCGGACAGTATTTAACTTACTCGGACCCTTAGTCAACCCCATGCGCCCCACAGGGCAAGTAATAGGAGTATTTGATCCCAAACTAATCGAAACCATCGCCCAAGCATTAAACCATTTGGGAACAGAAAAGGCGATCGTATTACATGGGCGAGAAAAATTAGATGAAGCCGGGTTAGGGGATATAACTGATTTAGCGGTTTTATCTGAAGGGAAAGTACAGTTAACCACCATCAACCCCGAAGCCGTAGGAATCACACCAGCACCCATTACAGCCTTAAAAGGTGGGAATGTGCAAGAAAACGCCGAAATTTTAACCAACGTCCTTAAAGGAAAGGGAACTCAAGCCCAACAGGATGCAGTGGCGCTAAATGCTTCTTTAGCGTTGCAGGTTGCGGGTGCAGTTCCCTTATTAAATCATGGTCAAGGTGTGACAGTAGCTAAGGAAATTCTACAAAGCGGTAGCCCCTGGAAAAAGTTGGATCAGTTAGTTGAATTTCTGGGGGATTAGATTCGTCTGAGTGGTGTTGGGGACGAAATTCTACAACATCCCGTTTGATGGTAACGTCATATTTACCAAAAAAATCATGTCCTAACAATCCCGTTTCCAATTCTGCACCAGCGATCGCCACAGGAACTTGACTAACCTTTACCCCACCCACTTCCATAGAATCAAGATAGCCAACCGGAAACTCCACACCCTTAGCACTCACAGTATTAGCTTTAGCAATAGCCACAGGCACAACACCTAAAGCCTGTGCTACATCTTGAGTAATTACAGAACCACTAGCGCCGGTATCCACAATCATCTCAAAACGCTGCCTACCATTAAAGGTAACTTCCACAATGGGAGTGCCACCAACTCGTCGTTTAATTGGTGCTATGAACACCAGATTATTATAGGCTGTAGTTTCCGCAGCCGGGAAAATCGGATCTGGAGGGGGTAGAGGTTGTACCTTGGCAACAGGAGTAGGAGTTGAATAACGTTGTATTTTGGGTTTTGTTTGGGGAACAGCCACAACTACCTGTTGATCAGGTGCTACGGGAGATGCTAACCTACTGGAGTTAGCTTTTTGTTTAGCTAATTTAATTTGACCCTGGTATTCAGCAATTTTTCTTTGAGCAAAAGGAAAATTAGGACTGTCTCGCCCCACCTGTTTCAAGAGAGCGATCGCATCCTCAAACCTACTCGCCACCAGATGCCAATCATCTGGAGATTGAGCAGATTTACTGATACTCACAGCACCAGTAGCTTTATCCAGTGCCAATTCTAATGGACTGGTTTGTGTACTTTGTTCTAATTTTGGTTTTGGTTTGGCTGATAATGACGCTGGTTGCTTCATTGGCGGCTGTATCGCTGCCAAATTACCAACAGGTATAGATGGTTGACTACCACCAACCCCCGTTGTCTGTTTCTTGTCACTACAGGCAACATTCAAAACCACCAGACTACCGGAAACAAAAATTAGGGCTGCGCGGGATAAAGAAGACTCAAGCATAGTTACTTTCAGGTTAACCGCCCTGGCTCTCTCCAAGTGTACCGCCCCACACAAAAATATGCTCCAGGCTTTATGATTTAATTGGTTATTTGATATTTAACCCAAGTTGCTAGTGATAACTGTTTTTGTATAGCATAATAAACGGTCTTTTGTAGGTGATTCATGATTGGTGACTGGGAAAGACTTTTACCAATTACCAATTACCAACTACCAATTACCAATTACCAATTACCAATTCCCCATTCCCCATTCCCCATTCCCCATTACCTATTATTTATGTCTTTATCTGATGCAATACCCGCTTTACTTGTCTTAGCAGATGGAACAGCTTATCATGGTTGGTCCTTCGGCGCTATGGGAACCACTGTCGGCGAAGTGGTGTTTAACACCGGCATGACTGGATATCAAGAAGTATTAACAGATCCCAGCTACACAGGGCAAATTGTTATTTTTACATATCCCGAATTAGGTAATACTGGCGTTAACCCCGAAGATGAGGAATCAATTAAACCTCATGTCAAAGGAGCGATCGCCCGCAATATCTGTCACAAACCTAGTAACTGGCGCTCTACCCAATCTTTACCAGATTACCTCAAACAGCACCACATCCCCGGTATTTTCGGTATCGACACCCGCGCCCTCACCCGCAAAATTCGGATGTATGGCGCTATGAATGGTGGTATTTCTACATCTATACTAGATGAATCTGAATTATTAGAACTGGTGCAAGCTGCTCCCAACATGACAGGATTAAATCTGGTGCGGGAAGTCACCACCCCAGAAGTTTATGAATGGTCCGAAGCTACGACAGAAGTTTGGGAATTTAACCCAGAATCTGTAGCTAAGATTGGGGAAAAGTTCACAGTCGTTGCTTTAGACTTTGGCGTAAAACGCAATATTTTGCGGCGGTTGGCTAGTTATGGCTGTCGCGTGATTGTTGTTCCTGCCAATACACCAGCAGCGGAAATTCTTAAATATAATCCAGATGGGATTTTCCTCTCCAACGGACCCGGTGATCCAGCAGCAGTCACAGAAGGCATTAGTACCGTTAAAGCACTGCTAGAAAGTCAAAAACCCATGTTTGGTATTTGTATGGGACACCAAATTTTAGGTCATGCTTTGGGCGCAGAAACCTTTAAGCTAAAATTTGGGCATCGTGGTTTAAATCAACCAGCGGGTTTACAACAAAGGGTAGAAATCACCAGCCAAAACCACAGTTTTGCTATTGATCCGGATTCATTACCATCAGCAGTGGTAGAGGTTAGTCATCTGAACTTAAACGATCGCACTGTTGCAGGGGTACGTCACAAGTCTCTACCAGTGTTTTCTGTACAGTATCACCCAGAAGCTAGTCCAGGACCCCACGATGCTGATTACTTATTTGAGCAATTTGTGCTAGAAATTCAAACAGCACGTCAAACAGCGATCGCTTAAGTTAATCAACAATAAAAATGGGTAATGGGTAATGGGTAATTGGTAATTGGTAATTGGTAATTGGTAATTGGTAATTGGGTTATTTATCTTTTTCCCAGTCACCAATCCCCAATCACCAATCCCCAGTCACCAATCACCAATCACCAGTCACCAATCACCAGTCACCAGTCACCAACCTAGACAACATAAGTCAAAACCATCTATACTTGAGCGTTTACTTTCAGTCAAGAGGACGAGGAGGGAGTTATTGCTGAACCACTGAATCTAACCGTAAGCCTGAGAGGTACTCGCGAAGTCCGGGATAGCTGCCAGCTATTCCGCCTCACAGGTCTGTTAGATGCTTTTTCTGAACCTACATTTCGCAAGGTACTGTCTGGAAAGATTGATGAAGGTCCAAAGCACATAATTCTGGATCTCTCACAAATCGACTTTGTTGATAGCTCTGGTTTGGGTGCGCTGGTACAACTAGCCAAGCAAGCTCAAACCGCCGAAGGCACTTTCCAAATTGTCACCAATGCCCGCGTTACTCAAACGGTCAAGCTTGTTCGCTTAGAAAAGTTTCTCGCCCTACAAACTACAGTTGATGCGGCTCTAGAAAACATCAAGTCGTCTTGATTGCTTGACCACAAAAAATCAATTTAGCTATCCCGATGAGCAGTAGGAAGGTGAGGAAGTTAAAGAAAATATGAAGAATATATTAATTCTCCATCTTCCTCATCTTTCCCAACTCCTCAAAATAGCCACTAGACCTATATTTTCAGACTCACCAATCTCCCCAATCAGGAATTTATATAGTTTTAAGTAATATTTGTTAGTGTTGAATATGCTCGGTGTGCTATGATGGCATACTGCACAAAAAATAAATGTTCGTAAAGATAATCTTCCCAATATTTAGTAGGTCAAGGAATGATGAACAGGTGAATCCCCAGGAGGAAGAAGCAAAAAATGGAGGAGATGAAACTGTAATGCAGTATTCATCTGACATTCCAGCATTGTTGGTAAACACGACGCAATTACCCCAACCATTATCCCAGGCACAAGTACAACAAATTTCTCCTTCTGCCTTAGCTTACTTGGGGGATGCAATTTACGAACTATATGTTAGGATGTTTTTCCTGTGGCCACAGCAAAGGCCAGAAATTTACCATAGTTTGGTAGTAGCGCAGGTCAGAGCAGAAACACAAGCCCTACATTTGCGATCGCTGACTCCTAATTTAACGAGTAAAGAGTTAGAAATTGTCCGCCGAGGTCGTAATGCAGCCGCAGGCCGTCCCAAACGACTAAATCCCGAAATTTATCAACAGGCAACTAGTCTAGAAACTTTAGTTGGCTATCTATACCTCACCGATTACCCCCGTTTAACAGAATTGTTACAAAAACTCCATCTAGAGAAATAGTGAGTAGCTCAATCTCTTGATAGGAAAATCATTTGTAACGGTTCATAAAATTGAGGGAATGTCAATGCTCACCTATTTACTAAACTCAATAATCCCATGACTAACCAACCAAGAAAAATTAATCACGCTGGTGAAGCAAAACGCGGACAACCTATAAAAATCAAGGGTAAACGCGTTATTGCTAATCCTATTCGTACTCAAAGCAACGCAGAAGTTAAACCCATATCTCGCAAACCGCGTCCATCTCGTCAATCTTCCCAACCCTTACCAGAGAGCAAATCCACAGAAGACAGTGATCTCATCTACGGTCGTCATCCTGTATTAAGCGCATTAGAAAATCAGCGCAATCTCAATCGGATTTGGATTACTGCTCGTCTGCGTTATGATCCGCGATTTCATAATTTAATTCTCCAAGCTAAGGATAATGGTACAGTAATTGATGAAGTCGAACCTAAGCGTTTAGACCAAATCACTCAAGGAGCTAATCACCAAGGTATAGCAGCGCAAATTGCGCCTTATGCCTACATGGAATTAGATGATCTGATTACTCAAGCAAAATCAGTCACCGATCCAGTGATTGTTGTTGCTGATGGTATCACTGATCCTCACAATTTGGGGGCAATTATTCGCACAGCAGAAGCCATCGGCGCTCAAGGTTTAGTAATTCCTCAAAGAAGGGCTTCTGGAATCACCTCAACTGTGGTTAAGGTGGCCGCAGGTGCTTTAGAAAACTTTTCTGTAGCCAGAGTCGTTAACCTCAGCCGCGCTTTGGAACAACTTAAAGAAGCTGGTTTTTGGATTTACGGAACAGCAGCCTCTGGTAGCGAACCTGTACATACAGTAAAATTCAATGGACCTATCGTTTTAGTAATTGGTGCTGAAGGTGAAGGTCTGAGTATGTTGACACAACGATCTTGTGATGTTTTAGTCTCAATTCCCTTACAGGGTAAGACTCCTAGCCTAAATGCCTCAGTGGCAGCAGGGATGGCGCTTTATGAAATTTATCGCCAACGGTCGTTAAATACCCACTATCTTGATAAATTACATACATTTTCTTTGAAAAAATAAACCTAAAAGAGTATAAAGAAATGTAAAACTGAATCTATCTAACATATTCTTTAATACCCAGTATCACGTTTATAAATTGGTGAAAACCATGAAAACTATTTGGCATAACCTTAAGGAAGGGCTGATTAGCTTATCTAACGGTCTAGGCTTGGCTTGGTGGGTTGAAATTGTCACCCAGAATCCTCGTTGCACCTACTACTTTGGTCCATTTTTAAGCTCGGTGGAAGCGACATCTGCCAGTAAGGGCTATCTAGAAGATTTAGAAAACGAAGGAGCGCAAGGAATTATAGTCAATGTCAAGCGTTGTAAACCTTATGTTTTAACCATTGCTGAAGACCTGGGGGAAAGGATTGACCGTAAAGTAAAGCCTGCCTTTAGCGGTCAAGTGTAATACAAATCTATAGGCTGTCATCGTTCCTGAGTTAATTTTGAGTTAATTCTGGGAACGATGGGCAACAATAGGTGACTGGGGACTGGGGACTGGGGACACTTCGACAAGCTCAGTGCATCGCTGGGGACTGGGGACTGGGGACTGGGGACTGGGGACACTTCGACAAGCTCAGTGCATCGCTGGGGACTGGGGACTGGGTAATAAATTTTATAAGAAAATGGGCTGAAAACCCTTGAGGTTGAGTTTTGGAGGGTGGCGGAAAAGTTTTAGCTATTTTGACTTTCAAACCTACCTTCCGCACCCTAAACTGTCACACAACGAAGATTGACCGTTTGGGGATTTGAGATTGGCGAACTGCTTGCAGCAGCGCTTCGCTATCGCCACGTAAGATTATTTCATTTACCCGTCTTCCTTGTCTGGTAAAGGATACAGAGTTTCCAAATAAGAAATTAATTTTGCACAGGTACTTACCAATTACCAATTACCAATTACCAATTACCAATTACCAATTACCAATTACCAATTACCAATTACCTCTGGATGTGCTGCTAACCAATGGTCAATATCCCAAAGTAACTGTTGGGGAATTTCCCAGGGGAAAAGGTGGGCGGTATTGGGGTAACATTGCCAATGAGAGTTTGTAAGGTGTTTTGCTGTTTCTAAGCTAGAATCAGCTGTAATGTGACGGTCTTCAGATCCAGCCAGTACCAAACTCGGACATGAGATTTTTTCCAAGTCTGAAAGTCGATTGTAACCTGCTTTAATGGCGCTATAAAGAGCGCGAGTAGCATAGCTAGAGGTTTGTAAATAAGCTTGTAGGGCTTCCCTGGCAATGTAACCGTAAGCGGTGGGTGTATGTTGTTGAATTAAATAACGAAAGAGCGATCGCTTGCCAAAAGTTTCAATATTCCAAGACCAACCAGGTTTAATATAGTTTAATATTCCCGCTACACCAGTATAAAGATTATCTTGCCAAGAGATAGGCGGATGATTGCCCCAAGGTCTAGCTGAGGTGGCGATTAAAATCATTCCTGTGACTCGCTGTGGTAAACGCAATGCTAATTCCATCGCCAAAATGCCACCCAGTGACCATCCCAATACAAGGCATTTTTCTATCTGAAAACGGTCTAGGAGAGCTTCTAAATCGTCCAAATGGTCTTGCATATCAAAATTGATATTGCAGCGGCTTTTACCGTATCCGCGCAAATCTGGGGCAATGGTTTGAAAACGTTTTGATAGATGATGAGTAAAAACAGAAAGACTACGGCCAGAACCAGGATGTCCGTGTAAACCGAGTATGGGAAATCCTTGACCTTGGATGTAAACGTTAAGAGGTAATTTATAATTCATAATTCATAATTCATAATTCATAGGGAATAGGAAATGGGTAATTGGTAAAAGTCTTTCCCAGTCCCCAGTCCCCAGTCACCAGTCACCAGTCCCCAGCGATGCACTGAGCTTGTCGAAGTGTCCCCAGTCCCCAGTCACCAGTCACCAGTCACCAGTCCCCAGTCCCCAGTCCCCAGTCACCTGTTAGCTGTCACCTCTCTCCAAAATACTCTCAATTTCTGATAACTGAACAGGTCCAGTCACATTCTTGCTATTGATAATAAAAGAAGGTGTACCAGAAAGACCCAATTTATAAGCCATTTGTAAGTCTTGTTGAATTGCTTTATCTGCTAAATTGCGATCGCGTTTAAATTTTGCTAAGTCTAAATTGAGATTTTTCGCAATATCTAAATATAAACTTTCTCCCAGTTGTTTTTGATTCGTAAACAAAGCATCATGATATTGCCAAAATTTACCTTGTTGATATGCTGCCCAAGCTGCTTTAGCTGCTGGTAATGCTTGGTCATGAATTTGCACCAAAGGGAAATGTTTATAAACTAAGGTGAATTGATTAGGATATTTTGCTAATAAATCTTTGAGAGTTTTATTTGCTTCGGCACAATAGGGACATTCAAAATCAGAAAATTCAATTAATACAGTTTTTAATTGAGTCGAACCTGTGGTGGGAAAATCGCCTATGATAGCTTTAGTATTTGTTCTGAAATCTTGTAAAAATCCCTGTCTTGCTTGTTGAACTTTTTGTTGCTGTTCTTCCTGATATGCTTGCACACTTTCGATAATTGCTTTGGGATTTCGACGGATAATTTCTAATACTTGCTGTTCTAGTTTGGGGTCAATTTTCGTGTCAGCTTGGGCTGGAAGTGACCAGCTAATAGTCAAAAATATTAAGCTGGTAATTGCCAAAATGCGGAGTTTGTGAAAAATTTTCATCATGGTAATATCTTATGCGGATAGATAAACACTTTCTTAGATTACTAGATATTGGTGATAATGATAGCATGATACAAAAAAATTATTTTTGGTAATTTCGATGGGTATTTTTTAGGGTATAATATATTAAATTTATATCATCAGTAATGCACACAGATACAATATTTTACCAGATTTTTCTCACTTTCCATACTTTACTATTTGAACTTCTGGGAGAACCGACAGAAAAAGCAGAAGGTTACAAATTCACATCTGTAGAAGTGAAGGAAAAAGCCTTTAGATTTGATGGTATATTTATGCCAGATAGTGGAGAAAAACCGATTTATTTTGTGGAGGTGCAATTTCAACCAAAACAGGAATTTTACTGGGAATTTATTACAGAAATCAACATTTACCTCAATCAATATAAACCTCAGCAAGATTGGCAAGCGGTGGCTTTGTTTGCTAAACGTAGTTTAGATGTGGAAGTATTAACTAATTAGGGGTTGCTGAGAAAGTCTTTCCGTGAGGGCATAGGAGTCAGGAGTCAGGAGTCAGGAGTCAGGAGAAGATTTGAAAATTTCTTTGCCATCTCTTGAAATCCCAAAAAATGCACACTTTTTCCGGTATACCCTTCAAAACCCTTGCACTAATTTCTGTGTTTATCAGCCTCTAA
>NZ_JACJPT010000064.1:0-28670 GCF_014696195.1 Sphaerospermopsis sp. FACHB-1094
CTTATCAGCCACTTGGACATCAGTAAATTCTGCTCGTACTCGTTATAATGACACCAAAATTGCTGCTGAGAATGCTGCTAAAGCTTTGATTGATAAAGAATATGCTTTGAAAATTCAGGAAGATAATTTAAGTCAAGCACAAGCTGATCAAGCTAAAATTGCACCACAGCTAAAACAGCAAGAAGAAGCTCTTAATGCTGCCAAAATCTATGAAGAACAGAAGCGTGGAATTAACGATGAAGTAAAACGGTTGGAAAAAATATTAGCAGACAAAATCAAACTTGTAACTGAGGCCAACAAAGCAGTAAAAAAGGCTGAAACTGAATTAGCAGAGAAAAATCAGATATTTACTGAAGCTAAAAATGAACTTTCTCAATATTCCCCTGGTGGCACAAGACTAGAGCAGCTTAATCAAGTTAACCCACTACTAATTAAATGGGAAGGCATTCAAAAGCAAGTCGAAAGCGATCGCTCAAAACTGCAACAAATCACCCAACAATTAAAAACGGCCGATAATAATTATCAGTCTACTATTTTATATCTGCAAAAATCCATAGAAGAATGTGAACAAATTTGTGCTAAATTAGATACTGCTAGACAACAAAATTATGCCTCTGCTTTACGAGCATTGCTCCATACGGGTGATGATTGTCCTGTTTGCGGTGGAGTATACCCAGAAGACAACTTGTTACCACAACTAGAGTCTTCAGACGATATTAAAGCACTAGAAAAACGCGCTCAGACTGCTGAGAAAAACCGTCAAAAAGCTGCTGATGCCAAAACTAAAGCTGAAACCACAAGAGATGAACTAAAGAAACAAGAAATTGAATACCTCCAAATATTAGCGGCTAAAGAAGTCGAATTGCAGGCAGAAACACAACAAATTATTGCCATATTAAAAACAGATACATGGGATGTTCAGGCACTTCAGCAGGAATGCCAAACACTACATGAAAGGGATACTAAATATCAGGAATCTTTAATCAAGAAAGATAAAGCAGATGCGGAAGTTAATGCAAGTGAACAAAATTTTAAATTTGCCAAAGATAAGTTATCAAATACGCAATCCCAGCATCAAGATGCAGCAAATGAAGTAGAACGCCAAAAAACACAACTTCAGGAAATATTAGACAAACTTTCAAAACTTACTGGTGGTGATTCTTACGAGAATTTAGTCCGAAAACTAGAACAAGATAAGCAAGATTTAGATAATCGTCTTCAGCAGGCACATAAGTTTCATCAAACTGCTCGTGATGAATTTCTCCAATCTCAACAAAATGATTTAAAAGCACGAGAAGACTTTGATTTAGCTTCTAATGCAAAAGTACAAATAGAAGCTGAATGGCAAACTCGTTTGTCATCAGAAAACTTTACAGAAGCAATGTTTGAAGAAAGCAAAGCATCACCAGAAGTACAAAATAGATGGCAGCAGCAAATTACAGATCACGACAATAAAAAACTTCAGCTAGAAACTCTTATCACCAAAGAAACTAACGAAATTGGTGATAAAACCACAAATGCAGAAATAATTGCCCAGTATGAAAATGCTGTTGCTAATGCTGAGGACAAGTTTAAGCAAGCACAAAAAGAATACAACGATTTAAAACTTTGGATTACTAAAGCTGAAGAGCAGCGAGAGCAAGCAGAGAAATTACAAGCCCAACTATCCAGCAAAGAGCAAGATTTAGAAACTTATCGTATATTATCCAAAGAGTTAAAATCAGATCGTTTTCAAGCCTATATTCTCCAACATTTTGAGCAGGAGTTAGTAGAACAAGCCACAGTGTTTCTGCGAGAACTTACAGAACAGCGATATGCCTTAAAATATGACGATAAAGAATACTATGTAGAAGATAACTGGAGTGGTGGTGAACCCAGACGGGTACAGACACTATCCGGTGGTGAAACCTTTGCTACTTCTTTATCCCTGGCTTTAGCACTCTCAGAAAAGCTATCAAGAGGAGCTAAGTTAGGCAGTCTGTTTATAGATGAGGGATTTGGAACATTAGATGCTGAAACTCTGCAAAGTGTCTCAAGTATATTACAATCTTTGGGTCAGCAAGACAAATTAGTGGGCGTAATTACTCATGTTCCTGCTTTGGGAGAAGAATTAGGAACGCAAATCAAAGTAGAAAAGTTTCCAGAAGGTTCTCGGATTATTATGGCGTAAACTGAAGAAAGCGGCAATAATTGTCAGACTCACCACTTTCCCTCCTCTTTTAGAGTTCATCCCTTCTCTACTGAGAATTTATTAGCCGCAGGCTGACCTACATTCCATACTTGCGCCTTGCCAATTTCTTCGTAAGCTTTTTTCAGAAAACTATGCAAACGCTGCTGACCCAAAATACCCAACTCAGCAGTTAAGAAAGCTTGAGAAAAGTTGCTCCGCTTTGCATCAAGCAAATCTCGCTCTCGATAGCTAAATTTAGGAAAGTTAATTACAGGCACTTTTTGAGCTTGAATTAACTCTTGTAAATCCTCTCTTTCATCTACGTGTTTCCAATCATCGCATAGACCAAAATTGCGAACAAAGACGTGCTTAATTTTGCCTTCAAAGTGGTTTAAAGATTGAATCAATAACTGGATGCTATCATATCCACCATTGCCAACAAACCACTTGCAGATATCAACTTTATGCTGAGTTACCATTTCTAGTATTTGATTGCGCTCAATCCAATCATTCACTGCTTTAGTTACGTGAGCAGGTAAATTGACAATTACAGGATTTGTTAGTGCTAAGTTAAAGATTGCATCAGCAGCATAAACTTTACGTTCTGATTCACTAAAAACTGCTGTTTGGGTATTTTCTGGGTAAAATACACCCACATCTGGGTTACTTGGGTCAGCTTCTACCAGCACGTATGGCAGTTGTTTATCAAGACAATATTGCACCATGACTCGTGCAAATAATGACTTACCTACTCCACCTTTTTCTCCATCAATAAAGTGAATTGTTGGCATTTTTCTATTTCCTTCTTGTTAAATTGAGGTCAGCCATAACTTGGAAAGTTGTCAGTTGAGCATACACTCACTTTAATTGCTTGTTTCAGTAGTTACCATCGTCCAAGTGGCTATTAAATTTTTATCCAAGTGGCTAATTTTTCGGCTTTGATGTCAAGGGCAAGATTTATTTAAATGCTATTTTCTGCGCTGCTTCACAAGTCCACAGGCTAACAAAATCTAGCGGACACATAACTTAAGTTCACAGCAATATCACAGTTTCAGCAGATTGGTCTGACGCATGACGAGGGCGAAGATGTAAGGTGATTTCCGTATCAAAAGGTAAGTTTTATTTCCACTGGGGTTTTGTCTAGACATGGTGTAGACGATAATGCAGAAAGAATTGATATCAGTTTTTAAAAGCAGCAATACTGCTCATAACTCCAGTTCAGATTCACGCTTGCGCTCACGCTGTCGTTGTTGCTTTTGGCGTTGTTGATACTCTCGTTCTCGCTGTTGCCACCGTAGCAGTACCAACAATTCCTCATGCCAATTCTGCGCTTGCGGTTTAACTCTAGTCGCTTGGGGCAACAATTCACTTACAGCACCAGCTATCTCATCTCCAGCAGCATTGTTATCATAAGCACAAACAAGTTCAGGGATATCCTGCAACAACTCCACAGGTA
The DNA here is from genome assembly GCF_014696195.1 of Sphaerospermopsis sp. FACHB-1094. NCBI lineage: Bacteria > Bacillati > Cyanobacteriota > Cyanophyceae > Nostocales > Aphanizomenonaceae > Sphaerospermopsis > Sphaerospermopsis sp. FACHB-1094. The sequence goes on from NZ_JACJPT010000064.1 coordinate 3,627, forward strand.
AACTCCTGGGACTATCCACAGTCATGTACATTATTCTTTCTTCTGGTACTCCCCGGTGTCTTTCAACTTCCAACATCGCATAAGACAGCACATCAAGGGGTGACTTTAACAACACCACCTTTTGGATTTCATCAGTAGGTTGCCCTCCCCATTGCAGGTAAAACCAACCATGACTGCGTTTTGTACCAGCAGCAACACTAAAGCTAGTTTTATCGTTGTCTACTGTACTTAGTAACAATGCACCTGTTGGCTCTTCTTGTAAATTTCTCAACAGGAACACAGCATTTTGTTGATCATCAGCATAAACCAACCCCCACTGATATAATTTTTGGACTAAATCTTGAGGCAATCTGCGTTTCTTAGTTAAATAGTCGTGTACTAAATGCCAGTTCGATTTGTCCGGTACTGGTGGTACAAACTGTGGTGCTTCTTGCTCTTGGAGGATCTTTTGCGCTTGTTGCCTAGTATAGTGAGTGACAGCCCTCTGCATCCCTTCCTCACCAAAGCGGTCATTTAACCAAGCGATCGCTTCTCTAAAATTGCACCCATTAATGTGTTTTACCAAAGCCACCGCACCAGTACCAGTAATAGCACCAGCAATAGCACCAGTTTTTTGAATATTAACAGCACCAGCAATAGCATCAGTTTTTTGAGTATCGGGTGCAAGGTGACTCCATTGAGAACCATTGATATAGATAATATGTTCCCCCCCTCTCCAGCAGCGATAGCTGCTAGTGTCTTGATCTAGTCCCAAATGCCAAGCCACATCTTCCAGGGGCAAATCACTCAATTGTTCAGCCTGCTGTTGCAACTGCTCCTTTTGAGCTTCTAGTTCCTTAATCCTTTGTCGCAGAGTCTCATTTTCCTGCACCAACCTTTTAGCAGTGCGCTCCATAGAACTCTTACTCTGCAATGCCCTATCTCGATCTGCTGCCTTAGCCCGCATCTGTGCAATAGTTAAGTCAGAGTTAAGGTCTTTTCCTTCTTCAACTATGCGATAAAAATCCTTAATGTCCTGGTGTTTAGCTACACTACCTCGAATCCCACGCTCTAACCCCAGGTGCTGCACCGCCGCAAAGTAGCTTTCTTGAAAATCTCGCATCTTCTGCCGACCATCAAAAAAATGGTTACACCGCAGTTGCCCGTTTTCATCCAGTGGCACAAAATAAGCATGAATGTGGGGTGTTACTTCATCCAAGTGCAATTCAGCCCTGACAATGCGATCGCCCACAGCACGGTGAGGAGAGTGATTGCCTTCGGCAGTGTGCAAAGCACAATCGCCTACGGAACTGCTATTCCCATTCAGATGCGTTCCACTTGCTTGGGTGCTGGAGTTGGCACAATCGCTATATTCCTTCTCTAACCACTGCTGTGTCGCTGACAACCAATCAGCCAACCTCTCCTCTTCATAATACCCAGCAGCCGAGGGGTCAAGCGGTCGAAAGTAACTAGGAGAAGCAGTCAGCAAAATCTCTACACAGTACACTGCATCAGTGCGAATTTTTCGTTTTTGCTCATACTGCCCAATCTTTGCTAACACCAAATCCTCTAACTTTTCCTCCCTGTCAGTATTGCCGATAAACCTAATATTTTGTTTAGCCGGGTCAGCATTGGGTGTTTCTCGCTGCCTGGAAGTGTGAGCAGCACTCCCAGCAATATTGGCTCGTTTCAATTTTTTCACTCTGGCGATGGCATAAGCCATATCAGAAGCCTCCAAAATCTCAATTTCTCACCAATTCCACATAGGCTGTAATAGCCATCAGTAAGACACTGTGCAGACTCAAACTTATCTGTTTTCCTTTACTCACAAGCAATAAAAACACCTGTGTCACCAACTTAAAGGCACTGAAAGGCATTCGTAAGATACGCACCACAGACAATAAAAAGCATCTACAAGACCTCTAAAGGCTATAATAGGCATCCGTCAAATCCACTCCCCAGATGTAAAACAACCTGCATCACTCCTTGCCAAAGTTAAAAAAGCTATCGGCTGACCCCGGCTATGGCTAAAAAAGCCATCGTCCGACCGTTGCAAAGACTAAAAAAGCCATCGGCATGACCCCAGCTATGGCTACGGTGTTGTCGTTGCGATCGCTAAAGAAGCCATCACAAAACCTACTCATAGGCTTTTTGTGCCAAACACAGCCAGTAACTTCCTACAACAACCACGCTCATTGCAAAAAACCTAAAAAACCGTAGTAAGTACAACTATTTTAATTCACTTATCTGTATTTCTGTTGGTAACAATAAAGGCGTGCAATTCTAGTGCAAGTTCAGCACAGATTTGGTGCAATTTCCGCACAATTTAACTGACCTTCAACATCTATCTTTTGGCTGTAAGTTACATCAATTGTGGTCAAAACAGACAAATTTATGTGCTAGGGAAGAGGTCATCCTGTGCTAATTCATCTCACAATAGATAGATGAATTTTAGCTGACTAATCGTTATGACCGACATTTATTTAAGTGTGGACGTGGGTGGGTCACAAACTAAAATTATTTATCAAATTCCAGCACTGCAAGAACCGAATTTTTTGGTGATGCCTCCTGCGGTTGAGGAGATTCCTAAAGCCAAGCTTGATAATTATATGTCTCGTTTGGGGTGGATTGGTAGTCCTAGCCCTGACCAACAATTATGGGTGGAGTGGAATGACCGTGTGGTGGTGTTGGGTGATTTTGCTTGTTGTTTTGACCCTCAAGACCGAATTAAGGAACTCAAGTATGAAAATGCTCTATGGAAGGTGTTGGGAGCGATTGGGTTAATTATGGAAATGCACCAGGCTAAGTTTTCTACGAAAAAGCTATTAACTGTAGAGTTAGCACTGCTGCTGCCTTGGAATGAGTATAACGACCGTCGCAAATTTGAGGAACAGTTACAGATAATGTTGGCTCGTTTCCAGGTGCGGGAAATGGTGCTGAAGGTAAAATTAGCTAAGTTTTTGTGTCGTCCTGAAGGTGGAGGATTAGCAGCTGTCCGCATTAAGCAAAAGGGTCTGGACTGGTTGCGTTCTAAACAGTTGGGGGTGCTGATGTTTGGTCACAGAAATACTACGGCACTTTATTTTGAGCGGGGACAATTGAAGCTGGGAGATAGTCCACTGCTGGGGTTTGCAGATATGCTGGATATGGTGGTGGAAATGACTAGCGGGCTAGACCGGGAGCGTTTGGCTCAAGCGATATTTGCTGCCCGTTACGCTGCTCTTGACAAGGTATATAACCCGAATTATCCCCCAACCCGTCACCCCAATTGGGGTGAATGTGCAGCAATTCAAGCATTAGCTAGTGCTAAAGACCCGAATTTAAGAGCTAGGGAAGTTCAAGATATTGCACGGGCGATTGAGCGAGCGACGGCTGAATATTGGGATAAGTTAGAGCGATGGTTAAAGCGACTGCTACCTACTGAATTGGATGAGGTGATTATTGGTGGTGGTGGTGCTTACCATTTGGAGCCGGAATTAGAGATTTATTTCAATTGTGAAGCTACTACTTCTTATGAGTCTGGGTCTAGTTGGGGTTCACAAAAAAAGGTGAGAGGTAGCAGTTATCAGCGGCGTAACCAAAGCAAAAGTTTTACGCCGATGATTTGGGGTGCTGGTATTGCTGAGATTGTGAAAAAAACTTTTGATTTAGATAAGGCGGTAGATGGTGAGCAATGTATTTCTCAAAGGCTGGTTGATTGCTTTGGGATGTTTGATTATTTGGTGGACAGGGGGAATAGTTAGCTGTTTTTGATTTTGATTTTGATTAATTGTCTGCTTTTAGAGAGATAAAAAGGAGGGAGATATTTGCCCTATTTCAACTAAGTACCAAGAATTAATTACATATTGGTTATTTGCCAATTATTTGCAAGTCAAGAATTTCATTCCATATTTGGTGTAATTATTTTGTCCGATTACTGACGATAATTCAAATTGATTAAGGCAGAAAAAAAACACAAACAAGTTAATTTTTATGTGTGTTTGTTTTGAAACCAGATTCAATTGAATTGTGAAGCAGTTTTAGTTCAATTTTCAAACAGAGTTACTTGCATTGAAAAATAAATCCAGTTGAATTAGAAAGCAGGTTTGATTCAATTCTTAAACAAGTTTACTTGCATCGAGAAATAAATTCATTAGAAGAATCATGAAGCAAATTCACTAGCATCTAAAAGCAGATTTACTTGATGTTTAAAGCCATGAGGAAGCAAGGCTCAATGAATAAAATCAGGAAAAAACGTAAGAGTTTAAGTTTACGTCTTCAGCCTTATGAGGGCGAACCAATGGCGGAAGTGGTTGATTATTTAAATTCTCTATCAAAGGAAGAGGTCAATCGCAAGGTGTCGGATATTTTGGTAGCAGCTTTGTTACCTTTGGCTCGATATCACAGTGGGGAATATACACCGGAACAATTGCGTTTTGCTTGTTGGGAATCACAGGATGTTTTAAATAAACATGGTAGTAATCTGCGCTTGGCTTTGGGTGTGGAACAACCACAGTTTGTATTGCAAAATTATGTTAATACTGTTGCTCCAGTGATGAGTTCAGCTAATCATCATGCCCACAATGGTATGACAGATGTAGAGTCAGATATGTTGTCAGATGGACAACAAAAACAACGTCCTTCTACTTTAATCCAAGGTAAGGCTTCATCTCAGGATTTGGATGGATTGTTTGGGGATGATTAACATTTTTATGTTACTGTCACCAGTGGTCATAACTAGAAGCAAACTGCAACTATAACTGCTACTGTGGTGATAGCTGATGATGACCTATTGATAAAATATTGCCACACAACTCGACAATGCAACCACAGCAGAGCCGCAAATAAACACAATTTTTGTGCCAAGGGATATGCGAAAATAATTCGATTTACCACACCAAAGAATTTAGGCAACAACCTGTTGCACAAATGCAATCAACCTTATCAATACTTTTGTTGGGTTACGCTGTTGCTTAACCCAACCTACATTTATTAATCTGATTCTGGTAAATGAGAGTTAACAAGCTGTGCAAATTCTTCTAAAGAACTAACATTAATTGATGATATAAAAACTTGTTCCAAAAAAGATGCACTGTCAATTTGATTAATGCTGGCAATCAAATTTTCCGGTATATTACCAAACCGTACTTCCACAAGTTTGATAATATCTTGTTTCCGAGTTTGTTTTGTGGTTTTTTCTATAGCGCGTTGTTCAATGTTAGTTAACAGTGGCATTTTTCGTTCCTCCTGATAATGAGCTAATTTTTCTTCAAAACTTAATTGCAAGTCTTCAGATAAAGCCATCATTAAATCAATGACTTTATATAAATCAACAATTTCTTTACGGTTATAACCTCTTTCATAAAGTAATTTAGCTAAGTTCCATTTCCACTGTTCCCTAGCTGACAAATTGCTATTAGTGGCTTTAGTCTTTAAATGTGCCATTACCACTATAGCAAAAATATTATTACTTTGCTCTAACTCCTCCCACTGATAATCTAGAAGCTTGACGATAGAAAAATTAAAGATTAATTGACTACTTCCTAAACCATACTGATAAGAACTAGGTCGCCAATTTTTAGTTTCATCTCCGAGTATGGCTAAACTAATCACTGGTTTTTGGTATAAATCAAAAGCTCGATAGTTGTAGATAAACATTCTTTGGGAAAATTCTTTATCATATTGACTTTGTACTTCTACATGAATTAATATCCAAAGCTCTTGATTATCTAATAACCACACTTGAAATAATTTATCAGCGTGGCGTGTTTTGCTGTCCGCAGATGCGGTAATTTGTTCTAATTCTTTATCTAGAGAAATGGGGTTTTTACTCCAATCTATTTGTTGATATATTTCTGGATAAAAGAAGGCGAGAAATGAATCAAAATAATCTCCTATTGCTTCTTTCCAGGTTTCATCATAGTTAGCTGTAATTTCAGTCATTGTGATTTAAATAGTGTCAATAATTTTATAATAATATTTGTGCAAGTATCTCTTGCACAATTTCAAGATTTGGGTAACTTTAGGGAAAACCCATCATATATTTATATGATATCCCAATCCGCGCATATTCTCCCGAATCATCGCCTCTAAGAAGGGCAGTTTGTGTAAATTGCTTTTCTAATTTTGCGAGTAATTCCCTTAGTATGGTTTGTTGTTTTAATGTAGATGCTTCTTTGTACAAATGCACTACTGAGAAGATAATATTATTTCTTGAATCACGTTCTTATCTGACAAGTAAAAATCATCGTCAGAAATTTTTGACTCTCTCATGATCATCTTCGAGTTCAACAAAAAATCTCAAGTTGAATCAATCGTGATTTGATTTTTAATGAATCTGTTTCATGTCTACTCAAATTTTTAATGAACCGGTTACAACTCCAAAAATGTGCCAATTCAACGCCACTCAAGTTTTTGATTTGAGCAGCCAAAAAACAACGTTTGGCGCGTAGCAAGGAATGTAGCCGCATCTCCCTGTTAAGAAGACACTACCCAAAACAGCAAAAAATCCAAGAGTTTTTGGTTTACTTTTTCTCAGTAGATGACTGAACAAAGAATCTCCGTAGTTATCGTCCTGGAGAATATCAAGTTAACAGTTCATCGGTAAAACCGACTCGCTTAACCAATCATAAAACTGTGGCATTAATTGTTCGAGCGATCGCAATTCACCAGCAGCAATTTCCTCCAGCAACAACACAGTCCCCCATCTTCTATCCTCACTCCAGGAACGAAGCACTGATTTTATCGCCTCTACCCCCTTGTTAAAACTCGCTCTCAGTACCTCAACACAGTTAACCAAAGGAGTGTCATCCCCATCATCCGGTTGAAACTTCCTAAAATCAACTCCATCAGCACCATTAACTAAAGAAAGGTCACTACCATCTCTAGAACCAGCTGCAAAATCAACTCCATCAGCCGTAGTATTCACCCCCTCCCCTAGAGGATTCCCTATACCATTAGGGGGGGGAGTGGATACCGGGTCTGGAGGCGGCGCAATCCCATACAGACTCTGCATTCTAGCCTGATAACGCCTTTGTTCCTCCTGCTGTTGCCTTGCTCTTTCCTGTTTCTGGTTACGCTTAAGCTCCCGGTACTCTATGACCTTGAGCGCAAAATCTAATTCCACCTGTCCAAGCGAGAAAACTTTCACCTGTTTCCCACGGGGTCCCTCCTTGCGGTCAACTAGCTTTAATCCCAACTGATCCAACAACATCCCTAACAACCATATTGGTTGACATTTATCTGGAACATTAAAGCCCAAAATCGTTTTTATATACACTCCATATTGTTTAGCAATTGCTACCATCCTCAATAATTCAGGGTCACGGGCTGTAACTTCTTCTCCTGCAACTAAACGTTTTAAAATGTCATGCAGTCCTAAATTAAACCGTGCTAACCATTTAGCAGAGTAATTACCCCAGTCCATACACAAAGGCAGATTTTCTCGTTCCTGACGGTCTTTATCTGTGACAATTGTTGGTGGGAGTGGGTATTGTCTGTTGGTACGGGAATCAAAAATTGTTCCCTCTGGTTCTTTGAGTATGGCCTCTAATGCGGAAATTGAGCGACTTAATTGACCACCAGCATCTTTTTCTACTAATGATTCTGTGACTTCCATGCCGTAAGCATCTTGAATACGGTATTTCTCACATTCAAATATTTCTTCTGGTTTGAGGTAATCTTTATTTTGACGCTGACGATATTCAGTGGCGGAGATATTCTTTGCTCTGGTTACTGCTGAGTAATAAGCAGTATCTAACGCCGCAGCTGCTTTTTTCATCTGCTCTTGGGCGAAAGTATCTTCATCACCACCCATTGAGATGATTTTATTACCCATTTCAGTTAATAGGTCATGTAAATCATCCCGCAGATTGTTGATGGAGCGGTTACGGGCTGCAAGAATTTTACAGTAAGCATCTAATGCCCAATCTTTTTCTACTCCTCTGCGTCCAGTTTCTCTGTCAATTCGCAGTACGAAGGCTGTAACTTCGTTGGTTTGTAGCATCCGTTCTTTGATTTTGAGGGCGTTGGTTTCTTGATAACCAAAGGGAGGACGGGGTGCAACCCAAACATGAATGGGGACGTTGGGACGATAGCGGTACAGTTGTTGAGCGCATTCGGTGGCGGTTTGGGATTTGGCGTGGAAGATGCCAAATACTAGGTCAAAGTGATATTCGTTGATGTCTACTCCTGTACCGAGACTGGGAGAATATAACAGGGCATCTACGTCTTTAACGGCGTTGGTAATATCTTTGATGAAGGCTACGTTTTCTTCACTACCTGAGTTGTCTGAGTGAATAGACCATAATCTTAGTTTGGATGTTGTGTTTCTGTGAGCGTTAGCGTTCGACTGTGCGTTCACTCCCAAGTCCGAATGGTGTGGGGTGTTGGGTGTGGGGGAATGATTTGATGATGTGGAATTTACCTGCGATAAAGCTGGAGAATTGTCATTTTTATCTGTTGCAGATGATGTTGGTTTCACCTGAGATGAAGTTGCAGAATTGCAATTGTTAATTGCCTCAGATGATGTTGAGTTTATCTGTGATATTTGAGAACTGCAATCTTTAACTACCGCAGAGGTATCCAGTCCCCCTGCTCCCTGCTCCCTGCTCCCTGCCTCTTCTACCCGTACCTTTATGGTCAGGGATTGTTCTAATTTCTTAATGAAACGCTTAGAATCAGAAGCTACCATGATTTTCTGCTTGTTCATCAGCGCGGCAGAAATTTGGGCAACTATGGCTGAAGAATTCTTACCTTCATACCAATAGATTAAGCGATCGCCATTTCGCCAATCGTTTTTAACAATAAATGGTTTTTCCCCTAGTGGACGCAATGCCCGGAAGAAGTCTACTGTAATATCATCCAGATGGGCATCGGCGATGATTACTAGAGGTGCGTTATAAACGATATATTGCAGGACTTCTAATATTTCTGCTCGATATTCTTTACAGGTTTTACTGTGCAGTAGGTGAGTTAAGAATTGGCAAGCTTCATCAATAAATATGCAACCGTAGTTCAGCATTTGGGTGTGCAGTTTGTGTAAGCTGTCAATGGTAATGCTAAGAGCTTGTGCTTTGACTAAACCTGAATAAGTTAAATCTGAGTACATCTCGGTTTTGAGACGGGTTGCTAGGTTCTTCAGCAGGTTAACCCGATGCCCAATGTTGAGGAATTTGATATGGGGATAGGCATTACGCACTAAACGCATGATTTCGGTTTTGCCGGTTCCCATGTCGCTTAATAATGCTACCAACCCAGAAGAGGGAAGTGTTACAGCTTCTGATAGGTATTTGACGTTGACACGAATATCTGGTTTGTATTTGTTGCTGAGTCCCCGATGTCTAGTGTGGAATGAGCGTTGGTATTGTTTTAAGCTAATGGCATCATCAATGATGGTGGTTAGTAAGGCGTTTATTTGACTGTTTTCAAATGGTGGAATCTGATTAAGTACCTGATGATGCTCTGGTATTTGACCATTTTCTGTTAGTTCATTGTTTGTATTTTCTAAATTCTGGTTATTTACCTGATGATGTGTTAATTTTTGACCATTCTCTGTTTGTAAATTGTTTTTACCTTTTGAAATATGGTTGTTTACTTGATGATGGTCTAGTGTTTGACCATTCTTTGTTAATTGACTGTCTGGAACTGGTAAGTTTTGGTTAATTACCTGATGATGGTCTAGTATTTGACCATTCTCTGTTAGTTCATTGTTTTTACCTTCTAAATTCTGGTTAATTACTTGATGATGGTCTAGTATTTGACCATTATTTGTTAATTGACTGTCTGGAACTGGTAAGTTTTGGTTATTTACTTGATGATGCTCTGGTATTTGAGCATTTTCTGTTAGTTTATTGTTTGTACTTTCTAAGGTCTGGTTAATTACCTGATAATGGTCTATTATTTGACCATTATTTATATTTATTGGTTGATTGTTATAAACTGGTGAGTTTTGATTAAGTACATGATGATAGTTTGCTACTTGTCCATTTTCTATTTTTGGATTGTTATGAACTGGTGAGTTCTGGTTAATTACATGATGATGTTCTAATACTTGACCATTGTTAAATGTTTGATTGTCTGTGAATGGTAAACTTTGGTTAATTACCTGATGACGCTCTACTACTTGACCATGTTTCGTTAAGTAACTGTCTTTAACTGGTAAAGTCTGATTAATTACTTGGTTAAGTGTGGATGTTCGACTAGCCTCAATTAGTTGACCGTCGTTAACTGTTTGTCCACGTCCAATTAATTTACTGCGTTCAACAACAAAGTCATCTACACCTTTTTCAGGTCCAGGTAGTAATGCTACTTCACAGGTACAGCCTACAGCTTCGATGGTTTTGCCTGTACGCAGGGTAGCTTGGAAGATTGACCACCGGGTTTTGGGTTTGGTTTCGTAGTCGAAAAGGATAATAAATTTACGTCCTGGTTGGGCTACGGGCATGATATCGGGGTGTAGCCGTTCGTCAAAGTCTTTTTTACCAATGCGTCCGCTCCAAATACCAGGCAACGCGATCGCTACAAATCCCTGACTTAATAAACAAGCTGCTTTTTTCTCGCCTTCACACAAAATAATGGGTATTTCTGGGTGCAGTAGTACCCATTCCCAAAACGATAGCGGATTTAGTTTGTCTTGTAGACGCTGTGCTAAAGGAGAATGATAACGTTTGATATTGTACCGCCGTGCTACTAAGCCCCAAATGCAGTCGGGAACGTCAAAGTAGGTGACGCGGTTGGGTGTTTTTGGTGGTGATTCGTATTTTACTATTTTGCCATTTTTGTCAATACGTCCTTGGGTGGGTTTGAATCTTCCCCACTCCATACGTTGCCAGTTATTAAAGGGATCTAGTCCCGAAATCCATATTCCGCCAATTGTGGCGTATTGGTACAGTTTGAGTAAGGAACTGGTGACTCTACCTGTGTTTAGGCGGGGAATGGCGTTGGAGATAAACAGGTAGTTGAGAACTGTATCGCCGGTAATGTGGATGAAGTTACGGGCGATTATTTCTGGATGAATGGCGCTGCTTACTGCTAGTTCGTGGTATTCGGCTTCTGTAAGGTTGTTGGGCGGTTGAGCAGGAGATTGGTTGTTATTTGCTGGAGAAGTTTTTGATGTAGAGAATGTTTGGTTTTGGCTGTTGTTGTAGATCACGGTAGATTCCTCTTGATACTTGGTGGGATTGAGTATCAGAGGGGGCTATTCGTGCTGCTCTTACATATTTATGAGATTTGCTGCGTTTCTTAATGCTGGATATTTGGGTGAGGAATCAATTATTTCAGGGTTTATACAGGTTGTTAAGAGTTTTGGAGTTAGTGTAGAGGAAGAGAAAATTTATAAAACTCTTGCTACATAACACTTCCAGACTTTATCTCCTGTTTGTATCAATCATATTGCTTGGTCGGTCCTGAGTTTGATTCATTTTTTTCCAAAATATTCCAGTTGGAAGGCTTGGAATGTTACAGCAATCAATATAATATAGGAGAAACCCCCTCTCCCCTCTAGGAGAGCAACATGAAATAATCTCAAGAAAGCCAATTGGTGGAAAAGTCGCCAAACTCATAGCCACTTCTTTGGTTTCTTTGAAATTAAACCCGCTCGGATACATTGAGCAAAGTTAGAATCGGCAATTTTATGAAGGGACAAAGCGTGTACTACAAGTATGTGTTTTGTCCTCTTGCCGTTTTATAGTTTTTATCTCTTTACTTATATCTTTACCTCCATTACTCGCTTTATTTACGTATTAGCCAGATCATACAAAAGTTTGGCACTCATGCAACCTAACATTAGTTTGATTTTTAACTTTAAATTTCTCTACATTTGTTGATGTTACTTCATGAGAAATCCAAAGACTTGTTCCATCCTTGTGCAAGCTGTGATTACCCCGTTGTGATAACAGCGTGTAACCTGTGATTACCCGGTTGTGATAACAGCGTGTAACCTGTGATTACCCTGTTGTGGTAACAGCTTTCGATCAACTAGCAGCTGCCGCATCTGCGGCTGGTGTTTTTGGCTTTTTCTCAAAAACCTGGATATTTGGCTCATTCAGCACAAAGCCTTTTTCGGTGGCCTCTCCCAACTTGCCAGCAATGGCAGCCACCCACATGGGAAAGTTTGCTTGTGCATCCGTCAGTTTTTTCCAAACTTTGGGTTTAACGGTGACGCTAATAATACGACCGTCGCAGTCTACCTCAAACTGTTGCCAGCCGTTTTCAACTGCCTTAGCTTCTGGCAATTCATTGATTTTGATTGTGACTTCCAGTTTTCCTTGAATCATAGATACATCCTGTAAATTGTCATGTTTTGGTGGCGGATCTCACTCTGGAATTAGACCCCTAAAAGTTAGGATTTATTAGGTAGTGGCGATCTCCCTTGGAGAAGGCGATTGGCTACGCCAGTGCCGGAGGCAATCGCCAATCGCACCTTTAATCAGTCACAGTCTTGACGGTAAAGCCTTTGCTACATTTTTGAATCAAAAACCATCTTTTTGACTCTTTATCTAATGCTGGCAAGATGCGGAAATTAAAAACATCTGCCCAATCCTCAATGCCGTGGCTATTGGCAAACTCTACTTCTAGCTCTTTAAACCGTTCCCAATCACGGTCTGAAATAGCAGCAAACATAGGCATTACTGCACTTAGGGGGATTTGGGTTGCTGTTTCAGTCATAAGTAATATCCTCAAAAATACAAACTATCGGCAAAACACCTTCTTGAGTGTCAATTATTTCGATTAGTCGCCTACCTGTGTTTCTAGCAATTCGTTTGCAATGATCCTCAGTTGCGGCTATATTCCAATCCCTCGTTTCTTTAACCGGGTCAAACTTTCCCTTAGAGCGTTTAATGTCATCTTTCATGTTTACTGTTGTAGGCGATTGTGCTTTGCACACTGCCGATAGCGCAGCGTGGCGTAAGCCATAGGCAATCGCTTCGGGAGCAGCAGACATCGCAAATTGATTAACTTGCTTGTTGCTCTTGAGGTTTGTAACTCTGAACTGCTCTTGTAACAAGCCTTTCTACAAGGTTTGAGAGTGTTCTGTCTTCCGAAGAAGCAATATTTTCTAATTCTTCACGCAGTTCCTGTGAGCAAGTAAATGTAATCTTTGCTTTTTTTGTTTTACCCATAGCTTCAAACAATATAGATAACATTAGATTACATCCTTACTCACCCAGCACGGGAAAATTAGGAAGATATTAGAAGTTATTGACAGCTTCTGAAGCTATAGATAAGATAGCACTAGAGCCAAGAAAGTTGCAATCCCACTGCATCCCAAAAAGTCTTGTCATGACTGGAAAGTGAAGGAAATAAGCATAAATCTTGGTAATACGGATACTGCATAAATGCCTAACGTGCAAGTAAACGCACTCCTAAAATGCAAGATGTGTAATACAGATACGCAGTATGCGTAATACAGATACGCAGGATGTGAATTACACGCACTGCAAATATGCAAAATACGGATAACGCATAACGCATAAATTTAGTTATGGAGAATGAACGCACTATCTATGAAACCGTGATAGGTGCAAGGGTTAATGATGTTCATTGGTGGAGAGTAAAAACCACTATGCAGTCAGCAGAATTACCCTTTACTAAAGATGGTTTTGAGTTGTTTATTGCACTCAAAAAAACATCCGCACGCTACTTTTCCCAGTACCACAAAATCAAAGGACAAATATCAAAAGTAGAGTCAAGCATTGGTGAAGGTTGTACAGGTGAACAATTCATAACTCTACTGGAGAAATTAGGAATTACACCCAATCAAAGCACTATCAGCAGATGGTTCAAAACATCTGGGGGATTTAAAGCTAAATCATTATAGATGCCAAAATCGAATCAATAGCAGATATTGACTACGACCAGAATAAAAATGATGCTTGGAAGTTTTTAGTACCATTAGAACCCAATATTTATGGACAAGGAATTGATTGGGAATCTTACAACGATGGCTACATAGCAGCCATTGAACGCTCAAAACATAGAACCCTGAAAGATAAACCTATTGTATCTATTTGGGATGAACTAACCAATGCTAAGGGTAAATTTGATAACGCTCCTAATATAGTGCCATTCGTAATTGCCACACCCAGAAAGCGGAACGAACATTGTATTTTAATCAGCCATAACTTAACTCAAGATTGCTTAGGTGGATGTAGTGGTATTTCAGAACCAATAAAAACCCAAACATACAGATTAAATCTGAAGACTACACCACAAGCCAAACCACTTTTTAAAGGCATCTTAGAAGGATTAGTAGATGCTGATGGTAATGAATTGGAACAACACCCAGTTACATTACCTGATTGGTTGCGACCTGAAAAATACATGATCACTTTAACGGTAAACCAATTGATTTTGAATAATGATAAAATCCCCAATAAAAAGGGGATTAAGCACAAGGATATTACCATGATATTTCCAATCAGCATCAATTACAAATTGTATATCGAAGAAATCATTTTTGAGGAATTAGAAAAAGAAAAAATCAATGAATTAAAACAAATCCTCAAAACGGAACACATTGATACTTTTAGCGATTATCTAGCTGAATATTGGGAGGAATATGAAGACGAAGATGAATATCTAGACAAGTTTGGTTCGGAAGACATTAGATACAATATGCACTATTTAGATATGGTTTCAGAAAATCCAAATTATGAGGGAATTGTGGGCTTTTTAGCCAAAAATCGAGATGGTATTATAACCTATTTTGACCATGAAATAATCGAGGAATATATCCAGCTTGAAATAAATTTTAATAACTAAATATTGCGCTACCAAAGTTTAAAACTAGCGTGATGCTGTCCATCGTAGGACTTGGTAGCACTGGCAATAATGCGTTCAATTACCACTACCAAATAAACATTATGAAGGATATCGAATACCCCGATAAGCCCCGGAGTTTACCATGCTGGTTTTCTCCCAAGGATAGCTATGTTGCATCTGCTTTATTGTCAGATGGATTTGAATTTATTGGACTACTAGAAGATGTAGAAACACCTGATTATTTAGAACTGGTAATGGGTAATTGGTCATTAGGTTCTATCTGTTCAGTTAATGAATTAGTTGCAATTTGTGACGGTGCTGTATTCAGCCTTGATTGTGTGGGAGAAGCTGACCATGAATTGAGATGGAGTAACACTAAAAAGCTTCTCAGACAGAAGTTAAGAACCTATAAACTAAAAACATCAAAACTCAATACTGTTAGCCCTACCCACGATTAGTTACCCAGTAGGTTTCGATTTTTTTTATCTGCTTATGCCTAATCAGCAAAATTAATATATATGTACATACAAATAACGCTTTTTCTTTTGCATAACAAACATAATTTACTTTTGACGCATTTTCACCTGTTTTCATTTTTTATCTAGTTTATTCATTAATTTCATAGTTGCAGATGTAGGACGAAATGATTGACCATCGAATAAAAATATTAATTGATGTAATTTAGGCTTTGGTAGATTCGCAACATGACATTGAGTATTATTTGCTCTGGTAGATATTTTAGTTTGTGTCGCTTCACTAACTTTAATAATTAAATCAGAATGACCATCTTTATTAAAATCGTGTTTGAAAAAATCTCTAATTTTTACTTCAAAAAATGGTGGTTCACATCTGTGTACATTAGAAACAACTGTTAAAAGGTCGTTAATTTTAGTTGCTTTTAAACCTACTTGAAGAACACTTAGCCCATTTATTTCAACTCCTTGTCCAGCATAATAATTTTCACATACAAGAGAATGTCTACCTTTAGAGATAGGAAACTTTAGACAATTATAAGAACGTAATGCAGGTTCGTATCTAACTTTAAACCATCCTTTGTTAGTATAGCGTAGTAATATACTGCCACCATTTAAAGTTACATGGGATTCACAATTACCCAAGTCTACTAACGCTTCACTAACACCAACTTTAGTAAAAGCACCATAAACAACTGAGTTTAAAACTCCATCAGTCCCACCATCAGCACCATAACTAGTAAATGATGGACAAATTTTACAGAAAAAGTTACCTTTTTCTTGTCTAACATTGTTTGTGCCACAGACACTTTGCATAATTGAAATAGCATCTTTTTGAGAAGGAATAATAGTATCCTTTTTAGCTGGTTGCACCGTTGTTATTTTTTCTTGTGCCTTGGCTACTGTATTGCCTAAATAAATACCAATCATTACCATCAAAGATGCTATAGCGGTATTAGCAATAATTTTTCTCTTGAAGATAAACATAGTAATTCTATTTTATCTGGTTTGAATCATTTGCATTGTCTTTCATAAATATGATTACTAGCTACTATTTATAACTATTTTTAATAAAAATTACTGTTTTGTCTTGTTGGGCAGCTAGTTATGACATCAGTAGTAGCAGTTAAAACTAGGGAAAGCAATTATCTCGTCTTGCGCGAGTTGATACCCAACAGCGTTTGATGCAACTGTGGCTGCATAATGAATCCAAAAGTACCCAAAAGTGTTATCGACGCTATGTGACGCAGTTGACGGACAAATTAGCCGGGGTAGATAAAGCGATCAATGGTGCGTTAGCAATTCTAATTCACATTAGACGTAAATACTTAATTTTTTTTGCATTCCAGAGATTGCAATCTAAGATTTTTGGTATAGTACCAGTCTGGAAATCACATCCTAAATATGTACAAAAAAAATCAGTATAATAAATCTAAAAAGCTTGGATTGAAAAAATGTAAGGCTTACCGAGATGGATTGCGGTTATTAACCGTAGCAAATTTAACAATATCTATTTTATTACAACCACAAATGGCTACCGCCGCAGGAAGCGCCGGGGCAAGAAGAATTAGTGATAACACACTCTATCAGTGTTCTGGAATAGCCTATGAAATTCTCTTTGAGCAAGGAAATGTTTTCGATGCCAGGAATGAACTAACTATTGTTTGTTTAACTTCGATAAATGAAGCAAGATGGATCATTAAAGCCAGTTCAGAATGCGCTTTGAATCAGCCAAATAATGGTTTGTGTAAAGGAAACGTTAGGCTATCCCTAGAATCATCTGTTACCTATTCTAAAGATGCCTCAACTTTCCAGCCAGGAACTGTTATTCGACATAGCTATCGCTTTGTTGAGGGAATATTTGGAGAGTTTTGTAGGCTTGAGCCTCCTATTATTCCTGATTTAACGGATGATGACCCAGAGGAAAAAGTTTGGATATGTGAAAAACATAGAAATCTTGGACGCACTTCTTTATCTACAAAGGGAGATAATGTCCTTTTGGAAGTAGGAAGTTTTGAAAAGCAAGAGCCAAATTTTAGTACATACTATCCTTACTCAAGGATGGAGGAATTGAGTAAACAAAATTAGGAGTGAAAGTCGGACATATTCAAGGCTTTTGTCAATCAGATAATAGTGTGTATCAATCCTAGCAGCATGATAATCTAAAAAGCATTTTCACATAATTTAATCCTGGTAGGAAAACTAAACCACCTAACCCATACACGGAATAGGTGGTTATTAAGTTTTGAAAAGTTTTATTTTTTCTTTCAAGTCATTGGTAATTAATAATTGGTAATTTGGGAGGCGATTGGCTACGCCAGTGCCTTCTTGCAATCTCTATTTCACCCCTATAATTTTAAAACCTTTACCCTCACTACCTGACAACGTAAAACCTGCACCCCTTAATATTGCAGCCGTCTTTCTAATTGTGCTGCCCTTGCTGTCAATTTTTGCCCCAATTAAAGATTCCAACTCCTCTTTATTGGTGGTTAAATGTTCTTTGCAGATTACGCTCAAAAACTGAGAAGTCAAGATGTTATGGGTTCGGGGGATTAGTCCCAGCAAAATTAAAATTTTTTCTTGCTTTTCTGACACTACCAAAATAGATCCGTCGTGCAGCATAATTGTAGGCTTGTCTAAAAAGTCGGCATTGGGTGAGGGGTTAGGAGTAGGAGGGCAATCGCTATTTTCCCTATCTTCCCCCGGTGGTGATTGGTAATTGGTAATTGATGATTGGGCATTTGTGATTGGGGACGGATCAGCAGTTTGGCTATCGCACTCCTGCAAATCCCCCGCACTGACTGACCAAATCTCTCTTGATTTTCCATCTTCAGTTGGGATGATTTTAATTTTTTTAGGCTCAAACCCTAACCAAATTAAAATTCTATTGAATCTTTCAACAACATAAGAATGATGAGTATTTGACAGGTCTATAAATTTGGCAAAATGATCTATATTCTCATCCATCTTGCTCTTAATCCCCCGTTCTCTCAATATGGTATCTGAATATTCAGCACCATCTAAAATATCCTGAATATCAAAATATTCAATGATTTGAGAGCGATTTAAAGGCAATTCCTGAAAATCAATTTCATCATATCCTTCATACTCAAGTAATGATTTTAATATTTGATTTTCTGCCATTAAATCATCGGGTATTGGTAATTGAAGACTGGGAGCAGTGGTGGGGGGAATAGCTGCTTTTAGTTCACGAACTTGGGTTAGCAGTTTGTTAAAATTCCCCATCATGGCAGCGTAGGATTTAGAGATTGCTTCCCCTATAATTCCATCCTCTATAGCGTTGGCTATCCTGTCATCAATTTTTTGGGGTAGTTCATATCGTCCTACATAAGTATTATCATCTGTAAGACGTGGTTGTACTACTGATGAATCTTCAGCTATTAACTTTTTTACCAGTTCCTCTATTGCCTCTAAATCTAATTCTGTCTTACTTGGCTGTACTACTTGTACTTGTACCTCACCATTAGTCAAAGCAGCAATACCAGCTTGGATGATATCGAGTAGAGTTTTAGAGCGATCGCATCCATTGTCATTGTTAGCTGGGTAACGCTCTTTACCTATGGTGTCAATGGCTTCTAAAACCTCTACCGGACACCGAAAATTAAGCATTTTTCTATTATCAGCCATTGTCTTACTCACGTCTTACAAGCAAAGTAAGACTAAATTAACACAGTAAGACCGTAACTGTAAGACATATAAGTAAGACTTTATTAATACGTTTTACTCTACAAGTAAGACTGTCTGACAAATATCTTGACCATTGTAATACGCAATGTAAGATAGTAAGACATAATGTAAGACATTTTTTAGAGACTAAGCAGGGATAAATTAACACCAGTGAGTTGTCTTCGAGGGTAGATAGAAGGCTACTTTTTGTCTGAAGTCAGACACTTTATGCTTTAAGCATCCAAGTAGCCTTCTATCACTATATAGTGCGACCGCAGATTGCTTTATCATCTGGCTTCAACTCTTGCCAAAAGTCTGCGTTTGCCGCTTTTAACTGATATTTCAAAACTGGTCAAGTTGATCAGATAAACCTACACTAATTTTGAAAGGTAGACCAGATGGAGCTATCAGATTATCACTTCCAATTCTTTGGCGCGTTAATTCTCTATCCTTTTCTTCCAACATTACTGTACCAACAACATAAATGATTGCGGCTTTGGCCACACGTAGAAGTGAATGAGTTATTTTTTGGAAATTTGAAAGGCTGTAACTCTTAATTTCTTCATCCAGAGAACCGTACCAAGACAAGACAAGTCGTTTGTGCGTAGCCTCATTCCTCAGATGCTTGAACGGAAAAGGATATCTCCCCTCAAACAAATCGCGTTGAAGATCGTACAACGCAGCTAAGAATCGATTAGACAACAAACGCTCCTCAATTTCTGGAAGATAACCTTTATCATACTTTCGATTCTTGTACCAAAAGTTGCCAAAACTGACCTGATCTTCTGGATGTCCAAGTTCAAGATATAGGTTGAGAAATACTGCACACTTGTCTAACAAATCTGCTGACAAACGCAGGCTTGACTTCAAAAATCCTGGTCTGAGTCCAAAATCAGCATAATCAAGAGTGTCCATGTACGAAGTAATGCTACTCACCTCAATGATAGCTCTGTTTTGAGATTGACTCTGATAGTAAAGATGTCGTGCAGTTGCAAAATCTTCTTTGATGTTGTTAAAGCTGTGACACAGAGATTGAAACCAACGGTTGCCATCGTCATCGAGAGATACAACCATACTCTCAAAGAAAATATCGTCTTTATACTCAGATGGACAGTTAGATGGAATGGGGTTAATTGTCAGCAATAACCGATCTGCCTGAATTTGTCTCAAAAGTGCTGATGGTTTCCAAGTTGTGTGAGCCTTATCAAACTCTGTAATCCAGTTTTCAAGACCTTCAACACCATCTGGATCGATTGTTGAGATTGCTTGTTCTAATTCCTCTAAGTTTCTTGAGTAGTAAGACAGTACGTGAGTACCCGCTAACTCAACCACCTCTATTTGAAGTTGACAAGCTTCACTCAGTAAACGCCAAGCTTCATATAGCAATTTAGGATTGTATTTAGTGGAAATGTTGAATAGCCTCCTCAGACTATAGCTACAATTTCCCATTGCTATCGGATGTTTTGGAGCAATTGCCAAGCAGTCATAATAATTATCAATAGCTTCTACAGTTCGTCCTAATTGATCTAACAAGTTTGCATAGTTTGTGATTATATTTGGCAAAAGATTAGAGTCAATCTCTTGCTTTGAGAGTAGGGCAGATTGAAGATAGTATTTCTGCTTCTGAAAAGCTTTAGTGGCAGCTTCATTTTCACCAACGTTTTGAAACAAGATTGCTTGAGTCGCATAGCCGTTTGAGACATTGTAATGTAAGTTCACAAGGCTTTTCCCTGATAAACCTGAACCGCTTTCAAGAATACCTTCAATAAAGGAAATACCGAGGTTTACTGCCTCAAGATTCCCAAGTGCTGTACCGCAGTCAATAAGTATTCCAGCACAAACCGAGCGTACAGCAGGACTATTAGGCAATTGGGCAAGAAGTAGCTTAATACTCTGTAAAGCTTGTTCTGCTTGTCCTCGATTCAGCAAATCCTGAATCTGTTCTGCTTCTGCAAAGTAGTTTTGCATAATTAGAGTTAAGCACCTTGTCAAAACACCTATTATATATTACATCTTGTATTGCTTATGTTTTATTTTGATTTCACAACAGGGACAATCCACGTTATTTCACTTTGAGCCTACCTCTGTTGCCTAACTATAGCAATCCTAAATGATTATAGAACGATTAGATATAGCTGTTCCCAAGAAGCGTGAGGTACAAAGCTTCTCTGTTTTAGGGAACAGTGAACAGGGAACAGTGAATAAATTGGTGTGTACTTCATTAGACTGGGAAACGCTATAATAGTTACTATTGACGTAAACAGAACTTATCCTTTCGGTTTCCAACGATGTCCACATCTCAAACAATTCAGCCGTATTTCATTGCTACCAAAAAAACCAGCAGCAAGTCCCACACCTCCTGTTAAAACACCTCCAACCAGAGCTTGACCAACATTGAAACCTTTTTTGTTTGAAGTAATTTGAGTAGAACCACATTTCGGACAACTAATTTGCATTTCATGTTGTATAACTGGTTGGACTACTACATTTGTTGGGTGAACAGCAGATTGAGTATCTGTGTATGTTGGTGTCTGTAATGAATTAATTTTGTCTAAAATAAACACCCTTGCTTTTTCAAATTCGCTAAGTTTGTCATGAAAAAAAACTACTGCATTTGGATTAGATGCGGCTTCCAGATAACTTATATTTTCAATGGAGTTGGTTAGTTGAAAATAAAGAAAACCATATGTAAATCTGCCACTTTGGTGAAACTGGATTTTTAAAATATTCTTGTAAGAGATGAAACGCTCCCCTTTAGGGTGAGAAGCAAGAAGACCACCTAACCTTTTTATAAGTACACCGTCAGTTTCAATAATCAAGTGAACTGCATCCCCTTGACATTCATATATAGTAGTATTCTTGGATTTACTTTGCCCTATTACCTCAACAGACAAAGTGTTTGATGATTTATCATCTACAGACTCAGTATTCAGAAAGTCAAATTCTTGCTGCCAAGCTGGAAAATCATTGCCTATTTGCTTTCCATAAATTATTACTTTCTTTATGGAAGGTGCTTTTAACTTTCTTATAGCGGAGTAAATATAGTTAGCAATTGAATGCTGAGGAGGTACTTCTGTTGCCTCAAAAATAATTTGTAGGCAACCTTTCATAGTATTAGCTTTTGCTAAAATACCTTTAGCTTGAAGTTGGTAATTTATAAGTGTTGCAATAGCGTTAGGATCACCCTGTTTTGCTAATTCTAGTAAGTTTTGCTGAGTCATGGTAAGTATTCTTGCCTTTTTGAGTAGTATAAAAGCATTAATGATAGATTAACATGACTAATGACAGATATTTATACTTAGAACATCAAACGTAAAAATAGAGACGCTAATTTTTACCAATTACGAAATATTGATGGTTTTCTATCAGAGCGTTCCATTTCAACACCCACTGGTTTGTACTTCAAATGTAGTTTTATCGTAATTTATTGAATAAGTATAATTGCTTAATTTTTACTTTCGGTCAAAAGTTGTCACGCGGTAGTAACTTTGTGGACATGAGATGGACAATACCTGGTGATTGTAGTGGTTTGTATTTGGGGTAATCTTTGCGGGGTAAGATGATCTGAAAACCTTACCCCTATTGATAGCGGACTGCTTGCAGCAGCGATTCGCTATCGCTATATTTACTCAATTCTGGAAAAAACCAATTATATAAAAAATGTAAATTTTATAACCTGTAGCAACAAATGGTGTAAATTACGTTTAGTCACTACATGGTTAAAACAAGGATATTATGGACTTTCTAGATCAGGTTAAGAACTTATCCCAAACTATCCAACAGATAAAAGAATCAGTTTTAACTGAAGAAGCAACTAAACAAGCTTTCATACTTCCATTACTAAATGCTTTGGGCTATAACGTTTTTAATCCATTAGAAGTTTGCCCCGAATACGGTGCTGATGCTCCTGGAGTAAATGCAAAAAAAGTTGATTATGTAATACTTTTAGATAACAAGCCAGCAATTTTAATTGAATGTAAATCCTGGAAAGAAAAACTCAATAACCCAAAACATAATTCACAGCTATTTCACTACTTTGCTTCGACAAAAGCTAAATTTAGTGTCTTGACTAACGGTATATTATATCGTTTTTACACCGACATTGTAGCAATTAACGTTATGGATGATAAGCCTTTTTTTGAATTTTCAATGTTAGATTTTACTGATTCAGATGTTATTGAATTAAAAAGGTTTTCAAAGTCCTCATTCAAGCCAGATGAGATGGGGGATATAGCTAAAAATTTACTCTACACAAAAGAAATTAAAACAAAATTAGCGAAAGAATTGAAAGAACCGTCTAGCGATTTTGTAAGATTTTTTGTTAAGGATGTTTATGGTAGTGGAAGTAATAGAATTACCGATAGTGTTATTAACAAATTCACTGAAATCGTTAAGAAATCAGCCGATGAGTTTATTAATGAAGAAATTGCTAAGAGATTAGGAATACCTAACCACAACAGTTTGAACTTAATTACCATTCCTGACGAACCTACGAAACTTATTGATGACAGTAACACTGACGATGGAGATAAAATAAGTGACACGACTAAAGGTATTGAAACGACTCCAGAAGAACTGGAAGGATTTTATATTGTTAAATCAATTCTGCGAGAAACCATTGATAGCAAGAGAATTAGATATAAAGACACACAAAATTACTTTGGAATCAATATAGACGATAGAGCTACCAAGACTATCTGTAGATTAGGGTTGAACTCTCCTAGAAAATACATTGGACTTATTGACATTAAGGGAAAAGAAACTAGAGAATCAATTTCTGATTTAGATGAAATATATAAATTTAGTGAAAATTTAAAGGAAAGAGTTTCTTACTTATTGAAGGATGTATCATCAAATTAAGATGGTTAAAATATGTTTCTACATCTGGTTTCAAAATACACAACCTGTTTGGATTAGTTTTTAAAAACTCTGGTGGGATTACTAATTTACTTGATGGGGATATTTTAGGTGGGGTGTTGATTCCAAACTTTCAGATATAAAACCAATTTATTATGGCAAATCAAAAGCATTTAGCAATAATTCAGCAAGGTGTAGAAGCCTGGAATAAATGGAGAGATGAAAATCAAAAAGTAAAACCTAATCTTAGTAATTTTATTTTTCCCAGTGCTTCTAATCTTAGTGGAGCTAACTTTAGTAGAGTTAATCTTAGTGGGACTTCTCTAATTGAAGCTCATCTTAAAAATGCTGATCTCAGTTATGCCGACCTCAGTTACGCTGACCTAAGTAGAGCTAATCTTAGTGGAGTCAATTTTAGTAATACAAACCTCACTGGTGCTAATCTTAGTGGCGTTAATCTTAGTCAAACCAATCTAATTGGAGTTGATATTAGTGGAGCTAATCTTAGTAATGCTAACCTCAGTAGAGCCAATTTAATAGAAGGGAAAATCAGTAATACAAACCTTAGTGGTGCTAATCTTAGTTGGGCTAATTTGAACGGTGCTAAACTTAGTAACTCTATAGATTTTTTTCTCAGTGAAGAAACAAAAAATTACCTCAATGAGTTATTTAGCAATATTAGTAAGACTGACCTAAGTGGAGCTAATCTTAGTGGTGCTAACCTACTTGGAGCTAATCTATATGAAATAAATCTTAGTAATGCTGACCTCAGTACAGCAAATTTAGTTGAAGCTAACCTCAGTAATACAAATCTCAGTGGTGCTAATCTTAGTTGGGCTAATTTGAACGGTGCTAACCTTAGTGGTGCTAACCTTAGTAGTGCTAACCTACTTGGAGCTAATTTAATAACATCTAGCTTAATTAATGCTGACATCAGGGAAGCCTCCCTTACTGCTGTAAACCTAGCTGGAGCTAACCTGTCTGGAGCTAACCTGTCTGGAGCTAACTTATCGGAAACTAATTTAGCAGGAGCTATTTTAGTGGGAGCTAATTTAGCAGGAGCTATTTTAGTGGGAGCTAAACTTAACAAAACCATTCTTCAGAGTGCTTACCTCAACAGTGCTGAATTAACCGGAGCAAATCTTAATAATGCTAACCTTTGTGGTGCTGACCTTGGTAATGCTAATTTAGCTCATACACAATTAATAGATGCTCAATTTAATAATGCTATTTTAACAGGTATCTGCATAAACAATTGGCAAATTAACCATCAAACAATTTTTGATAATGTAATTTGTAACTATAT
>NZ_JACJPT010000065.1:0-28102 GCF_014696195.1 Sphaerospermopsis sp. FACHB-1094
GGGGACTGGGGACTGGGGACTGGGGACTGGGGACTGGTGACTGGGGACTGGGGACTGGTGACTGGTGACTGGGGAGAAATATTTACCTTCTGACTCCTGACTCCTTGATCTCCTGACTCCTGACTCCTTGATCTCCTGACTCCTGACTCCTGACTCCTGACTCCTGACTCCTGACTCCTGACTCCTTGATCTCCTGACTCCTGACTCCTGACTCCTGACAAAAAATATACTTGCCCAAAGTCATGAACTCTGGACAAGTATAAATAAAATAATGACTACTTATTCAAAATCACGATGGGGAGGCTCAGTCCATCGTCAATATCGCTCACTGGAAAAGTAGTATAAATTCAGACTTTAATTGTTCTGTGTTCATAGTTGAGAATAGATGATGGACAGGGAAATATTTCCTGTTAGATCCACACATCAAAAATCAACACCCGATTTAAAACCAACCTTTGATTCTAATTAGTCGTTTTCCCATTCTTCACGACCAATTAAATCCCCAATGCGATCGCGCAATAAAAAGTCACACTTCTCCAATTCATATTCAACACAAACCCACTCTCTAGCAGGGATGTATTGGCAGAGTGTATATATTGGCTGTTGACGGCTCACCATTCCCTTCTGCACCAGTTGGCGTGCTTCGTCCTGGATTACGTCGAGAGAGTAGTAATTGATAGAAGGCACCGTATTCACACTCATTGTTTTTACTCACAAATTTACATTTAGATAGTATTCCCGATTTTTATCAGGAAAGAAAATGGCAATAATGTAGACCTTTGGCTAGGTTTTGTAGTTTGCTATACGGAACTATTATCATTTTGACGCTATACACCTATAAATTATCTAAAGAAATGTTAAGTTTGTCAAGGAAGCACAACATTAATATTAACTCCATTTCCAATTGTGCATCCCAACATTTAGAATTTGGCTGATTGGTAATGCCTTGCAGCTACTATTAACAGGTTTACACTTTAATATCTATATACCTATGGTTACAATTTAATCTAGTATTTTCTAATATTATGTATTAAAAAATTATTATTGAGATTCCCAATAATCACTTTTAGCCCTTGTAAAGCCTTTTCTAGCTACACCGTCATGGATTTTTACCAAAAAATATACCTGGTATCTTGTGCCGGAAATTGGTTATAGTTTGTCCTTTTTTATACATTATACCATACAGGTGCGACCAATAGATTTGCAAAATTTAGATCCATCAGGCTATTGCCAATCCAACATCTAAAAATTTGAAATCTGATCACAATGGCTAAGTTACACCACTAAATTTTATAGCCAGCATTTTTTAAACATTTTTTAAACATTTTTTAAACATTTTTTAAACATTTTTAAACTGTGCTGCTTTCTATTTGTGACTCTTCGTAATCAGTGATACAAAATTTAATTAACCAACAACTCATCATATCATTCCATTAAGTATTTTTAATAAGTATTTTTAATAGGTATTTTTAAGTTTCTTATTTTTAATTACATCAACATACAGCAGATTGCACATCCATGAGGTACAAACGGAACAAGCAAAACCCAAGCCGCAAGGATGTTTCACCTCCTGCCTTCTGCCTTCTGCCTCCTGCCTCCTGCCTTCTGCCTTCTGCCTTCTGCCTTCTGCCTCCTGCCTTCTGCCTCCTGCCTCCTGCCTCCTGCCTTCTGCCTTCTGCCTTCTGCCTTCTGCCTCCTGCCTTCTGCTATAATTAAACGTAAAATAGATGATAGAACCCCGATTTTTTAAAGAAGTCGGGGATCTGGATATTTAAGTTAACTATTGGGAAAAATCTTCCTCATCTTCTGCAATGCTTTCTGTTTGACGCTCCTGCTGAAGTTGGTTTAATAAACTCAGCACTTTAGTACCACGTTCAAGAGAGCGATCCTCAACAAAGATCACTTCTGGAGTACGACGCAGCCTTACTCTAGCACCTAGTTCACTACGGACATAACCAGTTGCTGATTTTAAACCCTCCATTGTTTCAGCTTTAGCTTCCTGGGTCCCATAAATACTGACGAAAATTTTAGCGTGTTGCAAGTCACCGGAAACATCTACATCGGTGACACTCACCATTCCTGTACCCACACGGTCATCTTTAATACCGTTGAGCAACATTTGGCTAACTTCCCGTTTAATTAATTCAGCAACGCGGGAAACGCGGCGATTTGTAGCCATATAAATTCCGCCTTCTCACAGAGGTTTTACGATATGATATAGATGCAAATTCAGGATAATAGCTGTAAAACTTACAGCAATTGTCCTGATGTTTAAACCCTATTCAGGTTTTAGTTTAGATTGTACTCAAACCCAGCATCGCCCGGAGAGTCAAAGTTACGAAAAAGAACCCTCCTACTAATAAACCAAGCACTGCTATTAGAGTACCTGGGCGTTTTAAAAAAGGCATCAATGGCTGAAAGGTATTCAGCAAAAGACCTAAGACGATAGTAACCAAGTACCGGGGGTAGCGAAATACGTTATCCCAAAATCCATCAAACATTTGAATATAGACTGCCTTGTTATAAACTATAGTTTGTTTTCAGGTGCTTATTTAATTTAATTGTAGTCTATAGGGTTGAAAATTGCTCAATTCATATAAAATAACTAATTGGTAATAGGTAATTGGTAATGGGTAATTGGTAATTAGTAATTTTTATTTTAATAGAAATATAGAAATATATATGATTAGTAAAGTTTCTCAAACAACTTACCCGCGTCCTTTTTTAAAGTGGGCGGGAGGTAAAGGTAGGTTGATTTCTCAATATCAAAAATATTTTCCCACAAATTACCAGCATTATTATGAACCCTTTTTAGGTGGAGGGGCGGTTTTTTTTCATCTCCAAGCACAAAACATATTTTCCCAAGCTGTTTTAACTGATATTAATACTGATTTAATTACGACCTATTGCTGTGTTAGAGATCATGTTGACGAATTAATTGAACGTCTACAAAAACACAAGGAAAAACATCATAAAAATCATGGAGATTATTATTATAAAATACGTTCTAATTCGGAAGGAACAGATTTACAGAAAGCAGCTAGGTTTATTTATTTGAATAAAACCTGTTTTAATGGTTTATATCGAGTCAATTCTCAAGGTAAATTTAACGTTCCTTTGGGTAGATATAAAAATCCTGGTATTTGTCAGGAAGATGTTTTAAGACTTGCATCAAAAGCACTTGCTACAGCAGACATTGAAAACGCAGATTTTACCACAGTTTTGAATTATGCTACTAGCAGTGATGATTTTGTTTTTTTTGATCCTCCCTATCAACCTCTGAGTGAAACCAGTAATTTTACAGCTTATAGTAAATATTTATTTGGGGAAAAACAGCAACAACAATTAAGAGATGTATTTGCAGAATTAGCTAAACGGGGTGTTAAGGTAATGTTAGCAAATTCAGATTGTGATTTTATTCGTGATCTTTATCGTCGGTTTAATATTCATGCAATTTCCGCTGCCAGATCCATTAATTCTAATGTTAATAAGCGGGGTAATATTAGTGAGGTTTTAGTGACTTCTTATTAGAGGATGTCTGAATCAGACAAAAAAGATTGGAAGTAAGTATTCAGATATAGCAATTTTTGATATCCAGATCCCTAAGTAATATTGTTAATTTTCTGCGATATAATCTACAAAATCAGGAATTTGTTGATGATCTGGCAACTTTTGTAAAATTTCTTTCTCATCATTAAACTTGCGTTGAGCGATCGCTATTTCCTCTGGTTTATTACTAGAAAATGTCAATTGTTTAACCGCTTAGTTTTTTCCATACTGATCCACTGCTAAATACAGCAGTTTCCGTTATTATGAGGTACAGATATTAATGATAAAACCCTTGTAACACGGGCATACTTCGACTCCGCACTTCGACTTACTTCGACTTACTTCGACTTACTTCGACTTACTTCGACTTACTTCGACTTACTTCGACTTACTTCGACTTACTTCGACTTACTTCGACTGCGCTCAGTACAAGTCGCTCAGTACAAGTCGCTCAGTACAAGTCGCTCAGTACAAGTCGCTCAGTACAAGTCGCTCAGTACAAGTCGCTCAGTACAAGTCTTGCCTGTTCATAGTGTACCTCATGACACTGGGAAGTGCTGTTAAGTTGTCCCAAAATTACCACTTCCTAAAATTTTGAGCAGTTGATATTTTCCACCGACATTATTCATAATAGCACCACCATCACAGAGATGATCCCCTTCTTCATCTTCAGCATGAGTAAATATTAAGAAATTTTACTTGATCTATACTATACCAAATATGCTATGATTGGTGAAATTTACCTTGGTTGATTTATTAAGTATTTTTACGGTAATGATTCCGGGGTAAGATCCCCGACTTCTGTTAATAAACCATAATTTCTTGTCACGATTAAATAAAAAATTCGGGGATCTGACGGGGAATTTTTCAAAAAGTCAAAATAAAATTAATCAAACAGGAAAATCATGAACAATAAAATTCGTTATCCCCTACTAAGTTTAAGCGTCTTATTTATTCTCATTTATGCTTTCATCCCATCCAGTAGACAATATTTTTCATATTTCGTAGTTTTGGGATTTGCCGTATTAACTATTTATTTAACATGGGATGGTTATGACATCAGAAAAAAATTACAAAATCAATTTCAACCATCTTTAAAACAAGGGATAGCGAATGCAATTAAAGATGTTTATAATCGTCATCCAACAAAATATGAACAAATTAATAAAGCAGCTTTAATAGACAGTGTGACAAATTCTCACTTACAAGACTGGGAAAAAAAGAAACGTTATTATCAATCTTTGCCAAATTTCCTCTTATCAATTGGATTATTTGGTACTTTTTTAGGAATTACTTTAAATCTGTTATTGATTAGCGGTAATCTAGGAGGTGAAGTAGACATACAAACAATTTTACCAAATATTGTTAACTCAATGGGTGTAGCTTTTGGTAGTAGTTTATTTGCATTAGCTTGTAGTATTTTTTTAGTTAAATTTTACCCAGTATCAGAATTAGAAATAGAAAAAGAAAACTTAATCATCTCCATAGAACATTCCATTGATAATGAATTTTTGCTAAACAGTCAAACTACCAGCAAAATAGATCAGTTAATTACATCTATTAATAACTACTCTGATAGCTTAAAAAGTTTCCTTTCAGGTTTAGATCAAAACACCAAAAAATTTGCAACTGCGATCACGGAAGCTACAGATAAAATTAATACTTCTGCAAATAACTTTCAAACTATTGTCAATCAATCTTCCCAAACCATGCAAACAGGAGCAAATGTTTTAAATAATGCTACTGCTAATATAGCAAACTTAACTACAAAATTTGTTGATATTTCCTCATCCTTACTCACATCATCACAATCATTTGAAAAATCTATATCTTCCCTAGAAAAATATGGAGATAGTTTAGAAAATCTCAGTGATAGCTTAATCAATAATTCCCAACAAATCCAACAATTAGCTCAAAATAATACAGATAATATAAAAAGTCTCAGTAACAGATTAATTAGTAATTCTAACGATGTAAAAAACCTCATACAAAATAATCAACAAAATCTCACTACCGTTACAGATCGTCTCTTGCAGAATGTTAACAGTATTTCCACATCTACCCAAACATTTAATAATAATGTTAACCAAATTGTCACATCTTTAAATCAACATAGTTTACAAGTAGGAGAATATAATACAAACCTCCAACAATTAGCAGGATTAATCAACAATGCAACCCAATCATCTAATAATAATATACCCCAATTAGCCTCTATGTTAGGAAATCAAGTTAATCAATTACAAACTACCGCCAACCAACTCAATCAAAATTCCCAAATGTTGCAACAAATCAATAGTAACCTATCTGTATTATTAACCAACTTCCAACAATTCCAACAATCACAAAATTAACAACTATAAAATTAAATTAACCAGATCCCCGACTTATTTTACTATTCTGTCAATCAAATATAAATTGATAGTAGAAGTCGAGGATCTTAACCCAGAAAATTTGAACCTATTGAACTTAATTATTATGCAAAGAAGAAATCGCCATAATTCTAATAATAATAGCGAAACCTTTACAATTTGGACATCCTTTACAGATTTAATGTCTAACGCATTTATGATTATTACCTTATTATTAGTATTTGTGGTAGCTCAAAAAAAACCACCAACACCACCAGGGATAGTTTGTGAACCGAAAATTATTAACCTTCCTTCTGAACAATATAGTTTTGAATCAGGGAGTGCGGTTTTACCAAATAACTTAAAAAGTGATATTTTGCAAGGTAACAAACCAGGGAAAATATTAAAATTAATTGAAGAAACCCTTTCTCAACAAGAACAATGTAATAATGAAACTGAGGTACTAGAAATTATAGGCCATACCGATGATCAACCAGTAAATTTTCTCAACTGTAATAACCCTAATAATCCAACATTAAAACCTTTAGATAATCACCTAGAAAATGTTGCCACAGGTAATCAAAATATTAACACCTTATGTCCTCGTTCTAATGCTGATTTAGGTTTAATGCGAGCATTATCAGTAGTCAAAGAACTGCAAAAAGCGCAAAATCAAACTAGATTATCTCGATTTAAAAAAGTCCAATTTAGAGCATATTCAGCAGCACAATTATTTTTACCAGAAAATCAAGGATTTGCTAAAAAAAATACGAGAAAAGATCCAACAACCAGAGGTAAACGCAGAAGAATAGAAATCAGATTTGCACAATTGGGAGAGTACGTTACACCAGATGAAAATTGATAAAAATTGAAAATAAAAGCAGTTAAGCTGTTGTGCAAATTTAAATATCTTTTAAATATCTTTTAAATATCTTTTAAATATCTGCTATTAACTGACTTAAATAATCATCCATGATAGCTGGTAATTCTTTGGGTGAATAGGTATAAGTGAGAGATAAAAATGTAATTGCTGTGTTGATAACTTGCTTTCTATTTACTATAGTTGATAGTTGAGAACGAGTATATTTACCGTTCATTATTTCTAAACTAGCATCTGCGATCGCATCTTCTATAACTGATTCTTCTATTAAATTTTCCCATTCATCTTCATTGATGTAATAGGATTTTTTGTTTTCTTTGAGATTGATTTCTTGAATTTCTCTAATTGAATTACGAATAGAAGCCATCCAAGAATTTGTTAATCTTTTTTCTATTTGATTTTTAATTATATGAATGAGTAGTATTTTTAAGAATGATTTAATTTGTCTGATTATTGCTTTTTTACTCATTCCTTCTAATTCATCTACAATTGCTAAAGCTTCTGTATAATTTCCTTGTAAAATACTGTTTCTGAGGTCTATTAATTCTTGGGTCATTTTTAGTAGCCTCCGGTTTATTTTCTATATTGAGAATAACATAAATTCATACTATTACCGCTATTTTAAACTTTTATCTGTGTTTATCTGAGTTTATCTGTGTTTATCTGAGTTTATCTGCGTTAAATTATAGTGATAAAATTTCGCACAACTGGGAGAGTACGTCACACCAGATGGAAATTGATAGAAATTGAAAATAAAAGAAATTCTCATATATTTTACCATGGCTTTTGTATTCTTCCTTTGCGTCTTTGCGTCTTTGCGTGAGATATCAAAAACTGACTACTCACTGGTATGATAATTAATCTGCAAACAAACACCCATTAACAAAACCATGACAAAAAACTACCGTATCACCCTACTTCCCGGAGATGGTATTGGACCAGAAATAATGGCCGTAGCAGTGGACGTGCTAAAAGTCGTCGCTAAACGCTTTGATTTGAACTTTGATTTTCAAACCGCCCTCATCGGTGGTGCAGCGATAGATGAAACCGGTGAACCTCTACCATCTGCAACATTAGAAACTTGTCGCAGCAGTGATTCAGTATTGCTCGCTGCTATCGGTGGTTATAAATGGGACGCTTTACCCTCTGATAAACGTCCTGAAGCGGGTTTATTAGGATTAAGAGCAGGTTTAGAACTTTTTGCCAATTTACGACCTGCTAAAATATTACCCCAACTTATAGACGCATCCACCTTGAAACGGGAAGTAGTCGAAGGTGTAGATATTATGGTAGTGCGGGAACTCACAGGCGGGATTTACTTCGGTAAACCTAAAGGTATTTTTGCTACAGAAACCGGAGAAAGACGTGGTGTAAATACGATGGTTTACAGCGAATCGGAAATAGAGAGAATTGGTAAAGTTGCCTTTGAAACTGCCCAAAAACGCGGCGGAAAACTTTGTTCTGTGGATAAAGCCAATGTATTAGATGTATCTCAACTTTGGCGAGAGAAAATGACTAAGCTGGCTTCAGAATATCCAAATGTTGAACTATCTCATTTATATGTAGATAACGCTGCCATGCAATTAGTCCGCGCCCCCAAACAATTTGATACTATTGTTACTGGTAACTTGTTCGGTGATATTCTTTCCGATGCTGCGGCCATGTTAACTGGTAGTATTGGGATGTTACCTTCTGCTAGTTTGGGAGCTTCTGGACCTGGTGTATATGAACCCGTTCACGGTTCAGCCCCCGATATTGCGGGACAAGATAAAGCCAACCCCTTAGCACAGGTTTTAAGTGCAGCCATGATGTTACGGTATGATTTAGATCAACCAGCAGCAGCGGATTTAATAGAAAATGCAGTGTTACAAGTTTTACAACAAGGCGATCGCACAGGAGATATTATGTCCCCAGGAATGAATCTTTTAGGTTGTCGCGCAATGGGTGAAGCTTTAATGAAAATTCTGGAAACAAAATAGTTTGATTGTACTAGAAGAAAATTTTAGCGTTTTTTGCTAAAAGTTTCAGATACACTAGAAGCAAATCTATCAATAACATAACAACTAATAGTGTACGCTTCACAACAAGGACAGGGAAATTTCACCACCCCAGCAAACCAAACCCCTTTGGTAGATCCCACCGTGATCAAAGCCGCTGGGCAAATTTACTATACCTACTGTGAGGTACATCCTGAAATTGTGGGGCAAGCTTCAGGAGTAGCAATTAGTCGCGTCACTCATCGGGGTAAAGTAATTTTTACTCAGCAACCCATTCTCTTACCACAGGAATGTTTTATACCCTTACAACAAATTGAATCGTATATGTATTAGGTGATTGGTGACTGGTGACTGGTGACTGGTGACTGGTGACTGGTGACTGGTGACTGGTGACTGGGAAGAATAACTAATGACTAATGACAACTGACAATATGGAAACATTGATTTTCGTCCCTGCTAGTATCATTGTCTTCGCTTTGGGGGCTGCTATTGGTAGCTTTATCAATGTTGTAGTTTATCGCCTACCTGCGGGATTATCCTTACTTTGGCCGCCTTCTCGCTGTCCTAAATGCTTAAACCAATTAAAAGCTTATGATAACGTACCTGTGTTTGGTTGGTTGTGGTTAAAAGGAAGATGTCGTTATTGTCACACCAAAATTTCTCCCCGTTATCCTGTAGTAGAGACGATAACAGGAATTATATTTTTAATAGTATTTTGGGTATTTCAATTTTCAGCCTTAACAATTGGTTATTGGGCTTTTTGCAGTTGGTTATTAGCTCTATCTCTTATAGACTGGGATACAATGATTTTACCCGGTCAACTTACCAAGTCGGGATTGGTATTGGGCTTAGTTTTTCAAATGGGTTTAGGTTTTTTAACAGAAAATAGCTGGGTGGGTGGGATCAAACAGCTAATGTTTGGAATAGGTGGTACAGTCTTGGGCTTATGGCTGTTTGATAGCATCTCAATTTTAGGTTATCTAGCCTATGGAAAACCCGTCATGGGTGCAGGTGATGGGAAACTAGCAGCGATGATGGGCGCTTGGTTAGGTTGGAAGCATCTGCTAATAGCTAGTTTTATGGCCTGTTTTTTGGGAGTATTAATAGGTGGAGGTGCAATTATGGTCTCACGCCATCAAATGGGACAAAGAATGCCTTTTGGTCCTTTCTTAGCTTTGGGGGCGGTAATTGCTGTTTTTGGTGGTGAAGAGATTTTGTCTTACTACCTACAGTTTGTGCTACCACCATCTTGAAATATATCAGTTAAGTAGGTAGGAGGCAGAAGGGAACATCCCAAATTTGTAAATTTATTTTTATCTAACGTAAAAATGCTCCAAAAACCTAATATGATTGAACCGCAAAGAACGCAAAGGACACAAAGGTAAGAGATTTTCAGAGAGTTTTTGGTTTTAGTGCGGTTCTTTTTTCAAAATTGGGATGCTCCCACACAGAAGGCAGGAGGGAAAAGGTTTTTATCAATTTTACATTTTGTTACATACCTTGGTTTTTTCGTGCCGACTTACTTATAGCAGGAGTCAGTACGAAGGCAAGAGGCAAGAGTTTATTCTTACCAATTACTTGTTCCCAGTCACCAATCACCAATCACCTATTATCATCAAATTCAAACTTTAAAATCACTTTTCTTTAATATTAGATTTAAATGTTTTTTATTCTCATCCTCAGCAACCTACACCCTCCATGACTGTAACCACATGACTGTAACCAGCATTACTTCATTGGATCTTTATATTTTGGTAAGATTAACCTGTGAATTGTATTACAGTCAAACAATACTTTTGGCAGTTGGCAAATACAACTAATGTCATAAATGCTGATAGCTTACCATTGAATAATAAAAATAATGTATTGGGAGGAAGATTCATTTTCATGGAGGTTTTGTATTTTCACACCTTTGCCGATACGTTGATACAATTAAGTCCCCTGACACATTTGGAAAAAAGTTGTATTGGCAGCAGCATTTTTATTAAGCTATCAACCAAAAAATACAAAATCAAGTCGAAAATTAGTTACAAGCGTAATTTGGTGATTTAGTCAAGCTAAGAAAAATCATCAGGAGTCAGGAGTCAGGAGTCAGGAGTCAGGAGTCAGAGTGCTTATAAAATCAGGAATAGAGAGAAGCAAGATTTTAGCAAAATTATCAAAGCTGACGCTATAAGGCGTTATTATTCTGACTTCTGTAGTCTATCTTCTGAATACTTACCTCAAATCCACAATTCACAATACCCGCTCCAGCAGTGGGTGAGGTCAATCTAAAATCCCAAATCTAAAATCCCAAATCCCAAATCCCAAATCCCAATATTGATTGACCTGTTTTGAATCTCATACCTACTTAAATAAGATAAAAATGGCAAACAACGAAGAATCACGCGGTTTAAAGTCTCTATTTGATTGGTTTGCAAATCGTCGTAAATCAGGATCTCCCCATTTAGAAAAACAAGAACGGGAAATAGCCGATGGTTTATGGCACAAATGCGCGAAATGTGGTGTTTTGGCTTATGCTAAAGACTTGAAAGCTAATCAAATGGTTTGTGCAGAATGCGGTCATCATAACCGAGTCGATAGTGATGAGCGTATCCGTCAGTTAATTGATGCAAATACTTGGAAACCCATAGATGAAAATTTGCGTCCCACTGATCCTTTAGGATTCCGCGATCGCAAACCCTACAGCGATCGCATCCGGGAAACTCAAGAAAAAGTCGGTTTAATAGACGCAGTAAAAACCGGTTTAGGTCAAATTAACGGTTTACCCATCGCTTTAGGAGTCATGGACTTCCGCTTTATGGGTGGTAGCATGGGTTCTGTTGTCGGTGAAAAACTCACCCGCTTAATAGAACAAGCTACCCAACGCCGCTATCCTGTAGTTATCGTTTGTACCTCTGGTGGTGCGAGAATGCAGGAAGGAATGCTGTCCTTAATGCAAATGGCGAAAATTTCCGCTGCACTACAACGTCATCAAGATGCTCGTTTATTATACATTCCCGTCCTGACAAACCCCACCACCGGCGGCGTTACCGCTAGTTTTGCTATGTTGGGTGATATCATCATCGCCGAACCCAAAGCCACCATCGGTTTTGCTGGCAGACGAGTTATTGAACAAACCCTGCGGGAAAAACTACCCGAAGACTTCCAAACCGCTGAAGACTTACTCAAGCATGGTTTTGTAGATGAAATTGTTCCCCGCACTCAGTTAAAAAATACCTTGGCACAGTTAATATCTTTACACCAACCCATGCCCACCGCACCTAACATGGTTTTGTGGGAAACCATGACATTAACTTCTACAGGGGTAGAGTAGGTGATTGGTGATTGGTGATTGGTGATTGGTGATTGGGTTCTTAATCTTCCCCTGCTTCCCCTGCTTCCCCTGCTTCCCCTGCTTCCCCATCTCTACTGTCACCTGTCACCTGTCACCTGTTCCCTCACAAACACAAGCGGGATCAATGCTGCCAGTCTGCAAATGCTAGAAAGGGCAAATAAACCTAATAAACCGCCAAAATGGGGAGATTGGGCGATAAAACCGCCGATAGTTGTCCCTAAAGCACCAGTGACACCGGCAATAGCAGCAGCGATCGCAAAATAAATAGATTGATTTCTTAATGGTGTAACACCAATCTGCAAATTATTACTACATAAATCCACCGCCGCCCCAGTACCACCGATAAAAATATGTAATAGTGGTAGCCACAACCAAATATCTAAATTTCTGTCACCAATTCCAAACCAAAATAAAGGCGTAACTGCAACAATTATCCCCACAAATATCAAAATCAGACGATTTCCTAATTTATCTGCTAATCTACCCCACAAAACCACCATTAGCAAACTTGCCCCCGCTTGCAAACTGCTGTAAACCGTCACCCAACCCACATCTATATTTAAAGTTTCCAGCAGATAAAGATTTACAAAAGGGGCGCAAAGATTAAAAGCCAACATCCATAAACTGAAATACAGTAAAAATATCCAAAAATGGGAATTTTTATCATTTTCCTTATTGTAGGGTAGGGGTAATTCATGAATTACCCCTACTGATTCATGAATTACCTCTACTTTGTCTTTATTTTGCGTAAGTCCTATATAAGTATTTTGTAATTTTTGTAATTGGGGATTAACATCAATTTGAAAATACTGACAACCTAAACTAACTAACCCAAATAAAATCCCCACCAACAAAACCACCCCATAACCTTGAAGAGTTCCCCCAAACCAATGAGAAACAGCAAAACCCGCTAAAGGAACACATAACAAATTAGTTAAACTGGCCGCACTATTACGTATTCCAAAATATCTACCCCGCAACCTGCGAGGAACAATAATTGCTAACCAACTCATCCAAGATGCACATCCCAAACCCCCAACAAGATGACTAAAAAAGACAATTACCAGCGTTAATATCACCAACTGCTGAGAATTGATCAATCCCCAACTCTTACAGATAATACCTATTACTAACAACAGCCAAAATAGGCGAGAAATTCCATAAACCAGCGCCGAATATCGAAACCTGCTAGTAGTGCGCTCTGAAAGATAAGCACCCAAAGGTTGAATGAGATTTACTAGCATGGGAATTGAAGAAAGCATCCCAAAAATTACCGGACTAGCATCTAATTCTACCAAAAAATTACTAAGTAAAATTCCCCCAGTAGTAATAGAAAAAATGGTTGCAAAAATAGCATCATAAGTAGAAGCTTGTAAACTAGTACGAATCGCATTTTTAGGAAAACGAGAGCTAGATTGAGATTCAGAAGATGAGACGGTGTTTAATGAATCAATCTGAGGAATTTCCAGATTTAAAGATGCAGATATTTCAACTTTAACCGAGTCCATAAACTAGCGTCTAGCGGTGACGAAATGAGTAAAATTTCCGATCATGATAATTGTTTGTTATTCTATCTACCATTTCTCAACAAAAATTTAGACTGCTGAAAGATCAGTCTTGAGTTACGGGAGTATCCCAAATGTGTAAATTTATTTTTGTCTATGGAAATAATCTGCCCCCCAAAGCTTAATATGATTGAACCGCAAAGGGCGCAAAGGACACAAAGGTAAGAGAGTTTAAGAGATTTTTTAGTGTTGCTGCGGTCATTTTTTTTATTTCATTGGGATGCTCCCGGAGTTACAGCATTTATAAATGAGAAAATAAAATGAGAAAATAAAAAGTTTTATCTGTCTTATCTGTCCATGAACAAATACAAATGGTTAAAATTCTGTATATTAATTATCACAGTGGCTATCATTGTGATCAGTTGTCACCAATTACCACCCAGTAAATCAGCAGTTACTATTAAACTCAGTGGTTGGGGTGGTTCACCTGTAGAACAAAAACTTTTAAAACAAGTATTGCAAGATTTTGAAATCAAACATCCCCAAATTAAAGTTAAATATGAATTAATTTCTGATCAATATATGGATGTAATTAAAACTCGCTTCATTGGGGATGCTGCACCAGATGTATTTTAT
Source organism: Sphaerospermopsis sp. FACHB-1094 (assembly GCF_014696195.1). Lineage (NCBI taxonomy): Bacteria > Bacillati > Cyanobacteriota > Cyanophyceae > Nostocales > Aphanizomenonaceae > Sphaerospermopsis > Sphaerospermopsis sp. FACHB-1094. The sequence continues at coordinate 14,256 of NZ_JACJPT010000065.1, forward strand.
TTAGATGCTGTAGAAGCTCCATTTTTAATAAGTAAAAATGTTTTAGAACCTCTCAATAATTACATCACAGATAAATTTGATTTACAAGATTTCGATCAAAATTTATTAGAAATCTTTAAAGAGCATAACTATATTTATGGAATACCTAAAGATTATTCTACCTTAGCTTTATTTTATAACAAAAAAGCTTTTAAAAAATCAGGTTTAAATAAACCGCCAACTACTTGGGATGAATTATTAAATTACTCTCAAAAATTAACAGGTAAACTTAATAGATACGGGTTTGGAGAAAGTCCAGCAATATCACGTCATGTTTACAAAATTAAAGCTTTTGGGGGAAATTTAATTGATGAAAATGGTAATGCTACCTTTGCTAGTGAAAAAGCTTTAAAAGGTTTACAATTAGTGATAGATCAATATCGAAAATATCAAACATCAGCCTTACCATCAGATGTTGGTGCGAGTTCAGGTACAGATATGTTTGGACAAGGTAAAGTGGCAATGGTAATTGAGGGAAATTGGGCTATTCCTTATCTGCAAGAAACCTTTCCCCAATTAGATTTTGCTACCGCAGAAGTCCCCAAAATTAATAATCAAAAAGGCACAATGGTTTATACAGTTGCTTATGTTATGAATAAACAAACAAAACATAAAAAAGCAGCTTGGGAATTAATTTCTTATTTGACAGGTAAAGAAGGAATGGAAAAATGGACAGGAACAGGTTTTGCTTTACCAACTCGTAAATCTGTAGCCGAGAAATTAGGTTATGATCAAGATGATTTAAGGTCTGCATTAGTAGCAGGTCTTGATGATGCTATACCTTGGCAACTTGGGAAATATCCAGCAGTAATTGTGAATAATTTTGAGAATCAATTTTTAAGTGCTTTATTGGGTGAACAATCTTTAAAACAGGCAATGTTAAAGGCGCAGAATAATGCTAATCAGCAGATGAAAATGATGGAGTAGAAATTGGATTAAAGGGGATCTGGGTATGACGTTTTTTAAGTTTGATTTACTTAATTGAGTTATCTTTATTTTTAGGGAGTATCCCAATTTTCAAAAAATCAACTCAGCAATACCAAAAACTCTCTTAAACCCTCTTAACTTTGTGTCCTTTGCGTTCTTTGCGGTTCATTCATATTAGGACTTTGTAGCAATTCAAAGATTCCCAAAAAATCAAATTACACATTTGGGATGCTCCCTATTGTTGTTGCACTTGCAGGAAAATATCAATTATCATATAATGATTGAATTATACACATCAAATAAAACCAAATATTTATAATCCAGCGATATGACATCATCCACCCCAGAAAGTTTATCAAAATTCGTGCAATTCTGCCAACAACATATCACCGGACAGGAACGCAAAGAAGCGCAAACATTTCTTGACCGCTTTTTTCGTGCTTTTGGTCATGAAGGAGCATTAGAAGCTGGTGCGACTTACGAAGAAGCTATTAAAAAAAGTAGTAAAACTGGTAAAACCGGATTCGCTGATTTAGTTTGGAAACCCCGCGTTTTAATTGAAATGAAAAAACGGGGAGAAGACTTAAATAAACATTATTCCCAAGCATTTGATTATTGGACAAGGTTAGTACCAAATCGTCCTAAATATGTAATTTTATGTAATTTCGATGAATTTTGGATTTTTGACTTTGATATTCAACTAGATACACCTGTAGATAAAATATCCCTGGAGCAACTACCAGAACGGGCGGGAGCATTGGCATTTATGGAAATAGGGCAAAAAACCCCTGTATTCCAAAATAACCAAGTAGAAGTCACAGAACGCGCTGCCAAACGCATGGGAGAATTATTATTAGAATTAGAAAAAAGAGGAATTGAAAAATTAACAGCACAGCGTTTTATTTTGCAATGTGTGTTAGCCATGTTTGCAGAAGATAGACAACTTTTACCCCGTGATATGTTCATTTCTTGTGTGCAAGATTGCATGAAAGGGGCGAGTTCTTATGATGTTTTAGGTGGTTTATTTCGAGAAATGAATCAACCAGGAACAACACCCGCAGGACGTTATCAAGGTGTAGATTATTTTAATGGTGGTTTATTTTCGGTGATTCATCCCATAGAATTAACTAGGGAAGAATTAAATTTTTTAGATGTATCAGCGCGGGAAAATTGGAGTAAAGTTCGTCCTGCTATTTTTGGGAATTTATTTGAAGGAACGGTAGATAAAAAAGAACGTCACGCGAGAGGGATTCATTATACATCAGAAGTGGATATAATGAAAATTATCCGCCCTACAATTAGCCGTTTTTGGGAAGAGAGAATAGAAGCAGCAAATACAGTTAAGGAACTTTCTACACTGCAAATAGAATTACAAAGTTATCGAGTTTTAGATCCTGCTTGCGGTTCGGGTAATTTTCTGTATTTAGCGTATCAGGAATTAAAAAGAATTGAAATATTGTTATTAGAAAAAATCCAGCATTTGAGTAAATCAAAAGATAAACAAATGCAGATGGGTTTGGTGACACCTTTACAATTTTATGGGATGGATACAAATCCTTTTGCGGTGGAGTTAGCAAGGGTGACTTTGATGATAGCGCGGAAAATTGCCATTGATAATTTACAGTTAACTGAACCTGCGTTACCTTTGGATAGTTTAGATAGTAATATTCTTTGTCAAGATGCTTTATTTAATGAGTGGGTGAAAGCAGATGCAATAATAGGAAACCCGCCATTTTTGGGTGGTAAAAAACTGAGAAAAGAATTAGGAGATGAATATACAAATAAGATATATCAAACATTTACAGATGTCAAAGGACAGCCAGATTTTTGTGTATTTTGGTTTAGAAAAGCATCTGATTTATTAGATAATAAAGGTAGAGCAGGATTAGTTGGTACAAATTCTATTACTCAAGTTTCAGGGAGAAAAGCCAGTTTAGATTATATTGTTAACAATGGGGGAATTATTCATGATGCAATTTCCACACAAGAATGGTCTGGAGATGCTGCTGTTCATGTTAGTATTGTTAATTGGACAAAAGAAAAACAAAAACAAAACTTTTTAGATAGTGTTGAAGTTCCGTTTATTACTTCTTCTTTAAAAAGTGACATATCAGTGACCAATGCTGTAAAATTACAAGCAAATAAAAATTTTTCTTTTGAATCCTGTGGATTAAGAGGAAAAGGCTTTATTATATCGGAAGAAGAAGCTCAAGAATGGATAAAATTAAATCACAAAAATCAAGAGGTTATTAAACCTATGATAGATGGTCAAGGTTTAATATATCCTTTTGAAAAGTTAAATTGGGTGATTGATTTTAATAATATGTCTATTGAAGAAGCATCACAATATATCCAACCATTTAATAGAGTTATAGAGAGAGTTAAACCTGAGAGAGAAAAAAATAAACGTGCGTCTAGGAAAAATAATTGGTGGAAATTTGGGGAATATGCACCAAAAATGAGGAATGCTTTAATTAATTTAAAGTGTTATTTCGCAGTACCTAAAGTATCTAAATATGTGACATTTATACCTGTTGATATTTCTATTTTACCTTGTGAAGCTAACATGGTAATTGCATCAGACGATTTTTATATATTGGGTATTCTCACATCTAATTTACATCGTCTTTGGGTAAAAGCGCAAAGTTCAACATTAGAAGATAGAACTCGTTATACTAATACAACTTGTTTTGAAACCTTCCCATTTCCACAAACAGCAGATATAAAAATAGTAGAAAAAATCCGCGCCAAAGCCGAAGAACTGCATCAATATCGCACCCAACAAATGGAAACAAAACAATGGGGAATCACCACACTATATAATAAATTCTTCAACGAACCAAGCAGCCAACTTTATAAACTACATCAACAATTAGACAAACTGGTAATGGCAGCTTATAAAATTCAACCAGAAGAAGACATATTAGAAACACTGCTAACATTGAATTTAGAACTAGCAGAAAAAGAAAAACAGGGAATAGAAATAATAGGACCTTGGCCACCAAAATAAAATCTTCCTTCTTCCCTTCTTCCCTTCTTCCCTTCTTTCCTTCTTCTCTTCTTCGTGTCCTTCGTGTCTACCCTGCGGGAACAGCTTCGCTGAACGTGGTTCATTAATAAAAAAATCCCTCGTTCCCAGGTTCTACCTGGGAATGCAGTGTAGAAGGCTCTACTTTCTGCTATTGTGAAAATACACTGAACAAAATATTGAATAGGAGGTAGAACCTCCCAGAAAGCATTCCCAGTCAGAGACTGGAAGGTAACGAGGTAACGAGATTAAAGTCTGTTGTCTTTTTAGACTATTATGTAGCCATAGTGAGGAAATATGACGACTCAGGTTGTACTAGGAAATATTAATCCTTCTGTATTAGAAAAACTACAGGTTTTAGCGCAACGCCATAACCGCACTTTAGAAGATGAAGTCAAGGCAATTTTAGAAAATTTTGTAGAGGATAAATTAGTCACTCAAGAATCTGAACAAGCACAAGCATGGGCAAAAATAGATGCTGCACGTCAGCGTCATTTCGGTAAAACTTTTAGTGATAGTGTTGAACTTTTGCGTGAGGATAGAAACCGTTGATTAAATTTGTAGTAGATGCAAATGTGGGTATTAAATATAAGCTATTTAGTTATTTGTGTTGGATAGAAGATTTACCATGAAAATATATATAATCTATTTATATGTTGCAAATCAACAGACAAACCCGCAACCAACCCAAGAAGATTAACGAAAACCTAGCAGGTTATCTTTTCATGCTACCTGCTATTTTCATATTACTTACTTTTGTTATCCTCCCCATCCTCTACGCTGTCTTTCTTTCCCTCAACAAAGTACAACTTTTAGGCGGTATTGAATATCAATTTATTGGTTTGAGAAATTTCACCCATTTGGTAGAAGACGAACAATTAAAAATTGCTCTCAAAAATACAGTCGAATATGTGGCAATTGTTGTCCCTTGTCAAACAATTTTAGCTTTAATTCTCGCAGTTACTTTAAATTCTGGTATTCGTGGTAAAAACTGGTGGCGAATCCTCTATTTTTTGCCCACAGTTACATCATCAGCGGTGTTAACACTCATCTTTATGTGGATTTATAATACCGATGGTTTACTAAATGATTTTCTGGCATTTTTTGGATTACCTACTTATAATTGGTTAGGAGATCCCAAGGTGGCGTTAAAAGGCATTATGATCATGAATATTTGGTCAACTGCGCCCTTTTATATGGTGATTTATTTAGCAGCTTTACAGGATATTCCTCAAACCCTTTATGAAGCAGCAGATTTAGATGGTGCAAATGGATGGGATCAGTTTATTAATATTACCATTCCTTTATTGCAACCTGTGACTTTGTTTGTGGTAGCTGTAGGCATAATTGGCACTTTTCAATTATTTGATCAATCTTATATTTTTTCCGGTGGCACTGGTGGACCAAATAATGCTACTTTGACGGTGGTATTATTAATTTATCAAGCTGTATTTAGAAATTTACAATTAGGATATGCTGCTGCTGTGGCTTTTTTACTTGCAACTTTAATCGTTTCTGTAACGGTGATCCAAAGGCGAATATTTGGAGGTGAAAAAATGTGAATCAAGTTGTGAATCAAGTTGTGAATCAAGTTTCTCGTTTTCCTTGGTTGAATTTCCTGTTATATCTGTTGTTAATAATTTATGGTTTTATCACCATTATTCCCTTTCTTTGGGCGCTTTCTGCATCCTTTAAACCTCTTTCAGAAATTATTAGCGGTGAGCTAAATTTTATTCCTCACAATTTTACTTTTAAGAACTATCAGCAAATTTTTCTCCAAGAACCACTATTTTGGCGGTGGTTATTTAACAGTGTAATAATTGCTGTTAGCGTTACGTTTTTCAATTTAATTTTAAATTCAATGGCTGGTTATGCTTTAGCTAGATTGACATTTGCTGGTAAACGCTTTTGGTTATTCTTAATAATCGCAGTTTTAGCAGTACCCACACAAATTACTCTCATTCCCACATTTTTGATTTTAAAAGCATTGGGTTGGCTTAATTCTTATCAAGGTATGATTGTACCGACTATGGTAAATGCTACCTTCATTTTTATGATGCGGCAGTTTTTTGTTAATTTTCCTAAAGAATTAGAAGAAGCAGCCCAACTAGATGGTTTAAGCACTTGGGAGATTTTCCGAGATATTGTTTTACCCCTAGCAAAACCAGCACTAGCAGCACAGGCGGTTTTTGTGTTTATGGGTAGTTGGAATAATTTTATACTACCTCTGGTAATTTTATTTGACCCGGAAATGTTTACCTTACCTCTGGGTTTGAATAGCTTTAAAGGTCAATATATCAGCTATTGGAATTACATTATGGCTGCTTCTATGGTGTTTACTTTACCAGCTTTAGGAATTTATGCTTTTTTCAATCGCTACTTTATTCAAGGTGTGACTTTTACCGGTGGCAAAGGTTAACTTTGCAAATTGTAAATTTTTAGATAAAGATTTGTATCAATTGTGAGCATCTGTCAGCATCTTTCCTATTTCTAATTCCCTGGGATTAACAAACTCAGGATCAGCACCTAATGGTAAACTGATTCATGCTGATGTTAATGATAGCGAGAATATTTTACCAAAATCATCCTGATAGCTTTTAGCCACAGGATCAGGGGTGTTGTAGTTCTCCCCGTCGGGGTGATACCCGGCAAACTTTTAGCATCAGATAGCATCAGATCAATATCTGTGCTTTTTGAAACTATTGGTGTCTTAGCTGTGTTGAGCATTACAAACTTGAAGGGGAAATATGTTTAAAAGACTGATAAGCGTTGTTGTTGCTGCTGTTGTATTGAGTTTTCAATTATTCATCGGTAGTGCAACAGCTTTGGAACTAGATCAAGCTACCAGAACTGTCAAATTGAACGAACAGGGTGATACTGTTGTCATTAGCATACCGCAACTGGCAATAGGTAAAAAATTATTTAATGACACCTGCGCTCAATGTCATGCTGGTGGTGTAACCAAGACTAATCAAAACGTAGGATTAGAACCAGAAGCTTTAGCTCTAGCTACACCCAGACGTGACAATATTGAAGGGCTGGTTGACTACATGAAGAATCCTACCACCTACGATGGTGAAATCGAGATTTCTGAAATTCATCCTAGTATCAAGAGCGCCGATATCTTTACAGAAATGAGAAACTTGACAGACGATGATTTGACAGCGATCGCAGGTCATATTCTCATCCAGCCAAAAATCGTTGGTATTAGATGGGGTGGTGGTAAGATCCATTACTAAACATCTGCTCATTGGCCTTCTTACTTTCTAAAAGTATGGGCAATTTTGCCCTTACTGTAGAAAAATCTCACTTCCTAGTCCTGATACCTGAGTGCATTCAAGCATTACTGTTATCTTGGTTGACTTATACCTACTGCTTATACTTGACTTTGCTCTCTGGCAGCAGGATTGGGAACTTTGTATTTTAAGCTGCATTTTCCTATTAATAACCGCTAATTAGGACTTGCTGAGAAAGTCTTTCCATGAGGGGATAGGAGTCAGGAGTCAGGAGTCAGGAGTCAGGAGGAAGTTTGAAAATTCCTTTTCCATCTCTCGAAATCCCAAAAAATGCACACTTTTTCACGTATACCCTTCAAAACCCTTGCACTTTTTTCCTATTTATCAGCCTCAAACTTTTGATTTATCTGCGTTTTGCATTTTTTCAGCAAACCCTAATTATTAAAAAAAAAATTTTATCTATGACAGGTTGTCATATTTGGTGTTAAATGTAGTTAACATAAGAAAAGAAAAATAAAACTATATCTCAGGAGAGAGCCATGAAATTAATAGCAGCAAGTTGGAGACGCTTGACTTTAGCTGTTTTAACTGTACTGTTAGTTGTTAGCAGCTTTGCTGTTTTCACTCCCACCGCATCTGCTGAAACCTACACCGTCAAATTGGGTAGTGACAAAGGATTGTTGCAATTTGAGCCTAAGCAGTTAACTGTTAAACCTGGTGACACAATTGTGTGGTTTAACAACAAAGTTCCTCCCCACAACGTTGTCTTTGATCCTATAAAAAATCCTGCTAAGGATAAAGATTTAGCTGCATCTTTGTCTCACAAAAAATTAGCACTCAATCCTGGGCAAAAAATGGAAACAGTTATCCCCGCAGATGCACCAACTGGTGATTACACTTTCTACTGCGAACCTCACCGTGGTGCGGGTATGGTTGGTAAACTAACTGTTGCCAGCTAACAATCTCGCTCATTTAACACCAGATGATTTTTTTGCTCATCAGGTGGTACAAACTAATTAATAGGAGCGGTAACGAGTTTGATCCCTGGGAAAGAATAAAGGGATGAGCTAGTTACCGCTAATTTTAGTTTGTAAGATAAATTTTATTTGATAAATGCCGTATTATAATATACAAGTTATTCCATCACTGAAGATGCCACAATCTCTTGGATTTATAAGAAAAAGGGATCTAGTCTAAGTGGACTCGTTGAATCAAGAATCTGCGCTCCTTTAGGACGCAGAGTGTCAATAGTGATAAGCTGTTGTGCATTTAATTTGTATAAGTGGAACAGGCATCTTGCCTGTTAAACAAGAGTTCAGAATATTAGAATTTTACAATTTAAATGTGTCAGAAGTTACGAGGAAAATCTCTTGAGAATACCTTTATTAATTTTACTGTTGGCGATCGCCCTCTTATTTAACTTTCAATTCATTGATCCCGCCTTAGCCGCAGAAGCATCTACAGGCAGCGCCATTTTTAGTAATCACTGTGCTTCTTGCCATATAGGAGGCGCTAATATCCTAGTTGAACATAAAACTTTACAAAAATCAGCACTATCAAAATATTTAGAAAATTATGATACCGAACCCATTCAAACCATTATCCATCAAATTCAGAACGGTAAAAGTGCCATGCCCGCCTTCAAGAGCAAATTAAGCGAGCAGGAAATTCTAGAAGTGGCCGCTTATGTTTTCCAGAAAGCGGAAACAGGCTGGTAGTATCATGTTTTTTTGAACACTTGTTATGAAGAAAGCAGGGAGCAGGGAGCAAGGGTAAAAATTAATTCTTGATTCTGACTCCTAACTCCTGACTCCTGTAGGGGCGTTCGCGAAGCGTGCTGGAAGCATCAGCATTCGGGCGATAAATTATCAATTTTGATCACAATTTTCTTGTACGGGCGAAGCATTCGGGCGATAAATTATCAATTTTGATCACAATTTTCTTGTACGGGCGAAGCATTCGGGCGATAAATTATCAATTTTGATCACAGGTTATTTTCCGAATGCTTCGCCCCTACGACTCGTGAATTCTTAATTTTCTTGATTTGAGTTTTGTCTTGTTTCCTTCATTTGACGTAACTGTTGAATCAACTTTTGAGCAGATTCAGTAGATAAAGCAGATTTATCATCACTAACTACAGATGTTGGTGATGAACTAGGAATAACAACAGCTTGATTATTAGACTGATTTTTGTCTATTTGTGGATCAGATACTGTTTGATCATCTGGGCTTGGTGAGGGCTTTAACTGTTCAATCTTCTGGGGAATTTTCCTATCGCCATTATTTGTAAATCTGAGTTGGAAAGGATAAGAACTAATGCGTTTCTCACCTTTAGGTGGATTAGCGTTGAAAAATTCTCTAGTTTTGGATTGTAGTTCAGGAGATACTGATCCATCTTGAAACTTGATATCTAAGACCTTACCATCAGGATCTACAACCAATCGACCCAAAACAGTACCTTCCATCCCGGGTTGATTTGTCGAGATAGTTTCACGGATAACTGCTTGTTCCTTAACATTGGGGTATGCTTCCCGAATTGTTGTTCTCAGGGTGTTATAAGAGTCGAGCTTGGCCAGTAACTGTTCCCGTTTCTGACCTTGAGAATCAAACTCGCTTCCAGTTGTTACTTGGGTTTGTTGCTGAGTGGAAGTTGCTGAAGATGGGATCACGATTGCCGCTGCCCGTAATTGATCTTGACCTTGTAGAGATGGTTCAGCAGCAAGATCAGGAGCAGAATTAGCAGCAATTTGAACTGAGTTATCTCCTAACTGAATTTTTTGTGGTTCAGTAACACCCTGTGGTGTTGCCGTAGAGCCAATATCAATAGCATCAGGAGATGGGTTAATTAGCGGTTCACTAGGTAATTTATTATCTGCCTCAAGTTGTGGCAAACGGTTGATATTCAGTGGTTGGGTTTCTTTAATTTTGGCATCTATATCATCCACAAAAGGAGAGGATGAAGGAGAGGATGTATTTCTGCTGATGCGGAAATTAGAAACTTGAGTTCTAAAATCGTTTCTAGCAAATCTTTGGATAGGCTGCCTTTTGGGCAAGTAAGAAAGACTATAGTTGGCCGATGATGTAGGGATCGGTGGCAGTACCGACTGGCTAGGTAAAGGAGCTTGGATAGCTGGTTCTACAGGTGGGATCATAGCTTTTTCCTCACCAAAGTTAATTAAAGGAATTCCCGGTTGTTGTGGCAGTTGGGGTTGTAAAGCCACCTGGGATGGTGCTGTTTGAGGCAATCGGTTTTGATCAGCCGAACTCAATTCCATTAATCCGACTGCTTTTGTAGAATCAGCTACTGTGGGTTGACCAGAATCAACAGGCATTAATGGCACAATCAAGGCAATAGCACCGTGAATACCAAGAGAGGCTATAGCTGCTATTCCAGTGGGTTGGCTGAATATTTCTGGTATATTTTTCAGGATGGATGCGTAAGACATAGCTGTTATCGTTCACTCGGCTCGGTTGCAATTTACTAGTCGAATCAGGCAGAAGGCTGTAACAGTTATAACACCAGAGAAAATCAGCTTTTTTTCATTGCTAGATACAGCCATTTCTGCCATGCTTTACTAGGGATTTTATCTTTTAAATTATATTGCCATTTTTAGAGATTGGATTCTCTCACTAACAAATAATAACTTCCTATTTTGGCATTGAAAACAGGAACATTCAAGCCAAAGCAGGTAACAGGTTTTTGCTACTCGTGAGTCGGTTCTATTAAAGTTCAATTACCAGATGCTTCCGTAGCAGACAGTTGAGAGAATTTAGCGGTGGGTACTTCTTCCACTTCTGGTAACTTTTCTAAAGCCAAGGCTGTAGACTGACTAGCACCAGATAAACGTTTTAACAGATTTGGTCGGGAATCATACAACAGGTAAATAATGCGATCGCCTATTTCCCAACTTTGATTAACTGACATTACCTGTAGGCGCTCTTCCCTTTCCATCAATAGCGGTACTAACACCCCAGTCCTAATCTTTTCCTGTATATGCTCCTGCTGACTGGAAAATTCAGCCTCATTCAAAGTAGTTGTTCCCAATTTTACCCGGCCATTACTTAAATATTCATTCCAGGTTTTCACAGGTAAGTCAGAGACAAAAGCTTGATTCACTCTGCTATTGCTGCTGTTCACCGAGCCAGAAGCTTGGGGATCACGGGGAAATACTGCTAAAACACGGGGTGGATTAAACTCCTCTGCTGCCCGTTGTGCTAACACAAAATTCACTTCCCCGTTATTAGTCATTGCCAAAAAAGTACCCCTTGAAGCAATGCCAGCTTCTTCCAATACTTCTGCATCTAGCGCACTACTAGCAATCACGCGCAGATTTTGAGCTTCAGCTTGAGCAAAATATTGGGAGTCAGTGTCAATAATGATCACACTTTCTCCTCGTTCCTGGAAGAACCTGGCAATCAATAAACTCAAAGGATTACAACCCACTATCACTGCCCCAGTGGCATCTTTAGAAGTGATGCGTAACCATTTCACCAGCCACCCAGCTGTTAACCCTTGACAAAAAACAGTCATGATAATTGTCAAGAACACCAAAGCTTTAATCGCATCACCACCATTAACACCCCGTTGTGTCAGGGAAATTGCAAATAAAGATGCCACAGAAGCAGAAACTATGCCTCTGGGCGCAACCCAACCTAAAAACAATTTCTGTCGCCAATTCAGATTACTGTTCCAAGTACACAATAAAATGTTGATCGGGCGCACCACGAACATCAATACCAAAACAGTAAATAAACTACCCCAACCCAAGGCCAACACACTGGCAATAGATAAATCAGCGGCTAGGAGAATAAACAGTACAGAAACACTGAGAATTGTTAGCTGATTTTTAAAGCTGCGTAACAGGCGTTCTTCAGGGACTGATGAGTTAGCAAATACCGCACCGGCTACAACTGTAGTCATAATTCCTGACTCACTGCGAATAGTTTGCGCTAAGGTAAACAAACCCCACAGTCCTGCCAACACCATCAGGTTTTTCAGTTCAAAAGAGAGAAAATTGGCGCGTTTGAAAATCCAACTCATCAAAAAACCACCAACACCGCCAATCATTGCGCCTACACTTAAACGCAAGATTAAACCCATAATGGCTTTAATAGGGTCAGGATCACCATTCAAAATAGTATCTAGAACCACGTAGGCTAAAATAGCTCCCACCGGGTCAATTAAAACCCCTTCCCCTTCCAGCAGCGTTGCCACTTGTCGGTCTACGTTGATTTGTTTGATCAGTGGACCAATGACTGTAGGACCTGTGACAACGACTATGGAAGCATAGAGAAAAGCTATATTCCAGGGAAATTCTCCTAGCCAGTGCGCCGCCATACTGCCACCAAGCAGTGTGATCAAGGTTCCCAAGGTGACCAGCAGTTGCAAACTGACGGAAACCCTGCCCATCTCCCGCAGATCCAATTTCAGTCCGCCTTCAAACAAAATAATTGCCGTCGCTAGGGAAACAATTACTTCTAGTCCTGTTCCTAGCAGATGGGGATGTAATAGTCCAATGCCATCAGCACCCAAGAGAATGCCTAACAAAAGTAATAAGACGATGCTGGGCAGCTTAAAATATGCAGCCATCACTTGGGCGCTGATACCTGCAAGAACTGTGAACACCATCTGTAGGGTGATTTGAAAAGATGCTTCCATGTTGTAGATTTTGAGGAATTAATTTCAAAATCCGTTAATTAACCTTTGTCGAGAATCATCAATATTAACATTAACTTTACAGGTACAACTGCACATCCATCTTTAAAACAATAGGATATTTTTTCATGCTTAGTTGTCCATATTACATCTTTTTTCAGGATTTGGCGACCGTAATCAATAGGCTGTTGGCAGCAGGAGGCAGGAGAGTGTCAAAATTTTATATTTTTGTACTTGCTTTGGTTTTTTCGTGCCGACTGACTTACCTGATGAAATGGGATATCTGCAAGCCAATAACACGATAACAAGTTTTTGGGCAGGTTGTTGCGTTCTTGAGGGGAGGGATGAAAAACGATTCCAGCGTCTCCTGCCTTCTCCACTCCTCGATTTCCATGAATTTAGATGCCGAAAAAAAATTTTAGAAAAAGGTGTTGACATCCTCTGGGAAATAGAGTAGATTATTAAAAGTGAAGTCCGATGCCCCCATCGTCTAGAGGCCTAGGACACCTCCCTTTCACGGAGGTAACGGGGATTCGAATTCCCCTGGGGGTACTAAAACATAAAACATCAAAAAGTAGGGAAGAAATTTTATTTAGCGGATGCTGAATTAAGATCAAAATATTACAAGAAAAGGGTTTTAGCCTTTTAAATTTTCAAAAAGTGCAAAGTTTATTGAGGGTTTGCTGAATAAACTGAAAATCACGATGAATAAAGAGTTTGAGGGTGATCACAAAGAAAATAGGTGCAAGGTTTTGAAAACTATGAGTAGGAAAACCTTGCACTTTGTTGGTTTTTACCTCGTTTCCAAATACAAAAAACTCCTTGATATCCTTGAACTCCTGACTCCTTGATAGCGACTTGTACTGAGCCTGTCCTGAGCCTGTCCTGAGCCTGTCCTGAGCCTGTCCTGAGCGGTGTCGAAGGGCGGTGTCGAAGGGCGGTGTCGAAGAGATCGGAAGAG
>NZ_JACJPT010000066.1:0-27889 GCF_014696195.1 Sphaerospermopsis sp. FACHB-1094
ATTTTCGGAAGTTGGGATTTTTCAGAAGTTTGATTTTTAGGAAGTTCAGATTTTCAGAAGTTTGATTTTTAGGAAGTTCAGATTTTCAGAAGTTTGATTTTTAGGAAGTTCAGATTTTCAGAAGTTTGATTTTGGGAAGTTCAGATTTTCAGAAGTTTGATTTTGGAAAAGTTCGGTTTTTGGGAAGTTGGGATTTTTGCAAGGTGCAGTTTTTCAGAAGTTCGGTTTTTGGGAGGTTCGATTTTTTGAAGGTGCAGTTTTTGGGAAGTTGGGATTTTCAGAAGTTCAGTTTTTAGGAAGTTGGGATTTTTCGGAAAGTTTGATTTTCAGAAGTTCGGTTTTTGGGAAGTTGTAATTTTTCAGAAGTTCAGATTTTCGGAAGTTGTAATTTTTCAGAAGTTCAGATTTTCGGAAGTTGGGATTTTTCAGAAGTTTGATTTTTAGGAAGTTCAGATTTTGGGAAGTTGGGATTTTTCAGAAGTTTGATTTTTAGGAAGTTCAGATTTTCAGAAGTTTGATTTTGGAAAAGTTCGGTTTTTGGGAAGTTGGGATTTTTGAGAAGTTGCGATTTTGAGAAGTTGCGATTTTTCGGAAGTTCATATTTTCAGAAGTTCGGTTTTTGGGAAGTTGGGATTTTTGAGAAGTTGCAATTTTGAGAAGTTGGGATTTTTGAGAAGTTGCGATTTTTTGAGAAATTCGATTTTTGGGAAGTTTGTAATTTCAGAAGTTCAGAATTTCATCAGTTTTTTATTAAATCACCCCTTACCCATTATCAATTATCAATTGTCAATTATCAATTGTTGAATCTAGTTCTGGTAACTTTGGTATTGGTTTAGCTATTGTTGGTGCAACTAAAGGTTATCGGGTGATGATTGTTATTAATGCAAAAACACCTGTAACTATGCGCCGAATGCTTACTGCTTATGGTGCAGAACTCGTTGAAGTTCCTTTAAATGCTGCCGATGCTCAAGGTTCAATGCAGGTAGCGAGAATGACAAAATCTCAGGAATTAGCCGCAAATATACCTGGCGATTGGTATCCATGTCAACATAAAAATCCTCTTAATACTGATGCTCATGAACTTTGGACAGCGCGGGAAATTGTTGACGCTTTCGGGGGTGCGCCTGATGCTATAGTTATAGGTGTGAGTACAGCCGGTCAATTAGGGGGTATTAGTCGCTACTTTAAAACATATTATCCCCAAACCAGAATTATTGGTGTTGATGTGGCTGGATCGGCTATTTTTGGTACTCCCAGACACCCCTATAAGATGACAGGACTGGGTTTATCCTTCGTTCCCCCCAATTTTGACCCCCAGGTGTTAGACGCTGCTTATAGCGTCAATGATGCTGTGGCTTTTTCTGTCTGTCATGCTTTGGCTCAATATGAGGGTATGCTTTTAGGTGCTTCTACTGGTGCTATTGTTGCCACAGCTTTAGCTGATACTCAAAGATTTAACAAGCCTCAAACTATGTTGTTACTAAATCCTGATCGGGGCGATCGCTATCTAGAAACAGTTTACAATACCGATTGGTTAGCTGGACAAAATATTCACATTTTGCAAAGTGACGATCTGGTAACAGCTATTTCTCAGCTTTATCCTGTACCTTTGGATCTTGTTAAATCGCAGGTTAGTTTTAAAAGTTAAATATTTTTTCTCACGCAAAGACGCAAAGACGCAAAGAGTAAGAAATGAAGTTAGAAGAATATACATCTAAAAATATAAGTTTAGGGAGTTTATGGCGGGAATTTTTGCCTTTATCCCTGAGTGATGTGACTATGGCCTGTGGTGATCCGATGATGACTACTACTTTAGCTTATCTTCCTGATGCTCAGGTGAATATAGCGGCTGTAGGTGCAGCTAAGTCTTTGGCAATATTTTTTGAAAGTCCTATTATTATGATCCTTCACGCTGCTAATGCTTTGGCTGGATCACAAAAATCTAGGGCAGCATTATGGCGTTTTACTTTGTTTGCTGGTGTAGGACTTAGTTTTTTATTAGGTTTGTTGGGAATACCTATCATATTTAATTCTGTTGGTGCGAGTTTGTTGGGTATTCCTTTGGCAATGTTGGCTACAGTCAGTCAAGTATTATTAATAGCTTGTGGTTGGCCGTTTGCGATCGCATGGCGGCGTTATTTCCAAGGTTTATTAATTTACCACGGTAAACCCCGTGCGTTAGCTATAGCTAGTATTTTCAGGCTTTTAACATTGGCTTTAGTTCTGGTAAGTGGGTTTTTAATACAACTATCTGGGGGTGTTTTAGCAGGAATAGCTCTCATTAGTGGGGTGATAGTTGAAGCTGTAGCTGTAACATTTTTTGCTTATCGCAGTGGAGCAACCATACCCCCAGAAACAGAAACCAAACCTGGTTTACCCCAAAACTTAGCCCAGGTATGGAAATTTTATTTCCCCCTAGCAAATACAATGATGGTAGTTTGGGGAGGGAGAGCGATATTAATTAGTATTCTTGCTCGCGCTCAAGATGCTACAATTGCTATTGCTGCTTGGTCTGCTGCGTGGGGTTTGGTATTAGTAATTGCTAATTCTACCCGCATGGTACAACAAATGGTAATTAAATATCGCCATCAAGTGAGCGATCGCCAACTTTTGACTTTTGCTATTAGCGTAGGTGCAGTTTGTTCGACATTATTATTATTGATGAGTGTAACACCCATAGGCGATCGCATAGTTCAAAGTTTTATCGGTAATGATCTTACCCTTGCAAATAGCATCAAACCTGTACTTTTAATATGTGCCATTGTGCCATTATTTGTAGCTTTGCAAAATGCCACACAAGGTTTTTTAGTAAGTGAAAATCGTACAGGTCATGTTAATCTATCCACATGGTTAGCAACAGGAACTTTATTAATAATTGCCAGTTTAGCTATTAATAAAGGAATGAAGGGAGCAATAGCCGCAGCTATAGCTATGATCACATCAATGATAGTAGAAATTACTTGTTTACTGTGGAAACGAGTGGTAAAGACAGCGTAAAAGTAGAACCATGATCAACCTGACTTTCTACTTCTAATTTACCTTTATGAGTTTGGGTAATGGCCAAAGCAATAGCTAAACCCAAACCCGAACCCCCAGTATTTCGAGAACGATCAGCCACGATAAAACCTAAATCTTTTTCATCTTCAACTAATATTAATCGCATAGAAACTAAAAATTAAAAATTAAAAATCCTCAAAACCAAAAGAATATAAAAATAAACATAGCCTCCCGAAAAACTCTCTGTAAAACTCTTACCTTTGTGTCCTTTGCGTCCTTTGCGGTTCAATCATATCAAGCCTAGCATAATTTTTATTGTCATGGTAAATACTTTTGTACAACAGTCCAACCAGTCAAAGAAACCCAAGCAAAACCAAAGAAAAGAATCATATTCAAAGTAATATGTAAAGGTCTAGCCCAAAATTGACCTGTACTAATTTGAGTTGCACTAAAAGCAGAAATTAAAACCAAAATTACCACAGATAAACCAGCGAATAAATGTAAAGAATGACCCAAAGAACCAAAATGTCCTAAAGTCCCCATAATACCAATAAATAACAATAATAATACCAAACTTACCATAGTGAAGCCAATAAAAAAATGAAAGTTTTTGACTATATTATTCACCTTTGGTAAAACCACACCAATGGGAGAACGTCCAGTATTTCTAACTTGCCATAACCAAAAACCAGACATTGCTAAAATAACATAAGCTAGAATCGCTAAACCCATAGACCAAGCTGCTATTTTCCACAACCATAAAAAAGAAGGTAAGTTCATAGTAAAAAATTAAAAGTCAAAAAACAGGGAACAGGAAGATATGGAGATGGGGGAGAAATTTTTATGAGATTGGAGTTGACACAAACAATCCAAAATCCAAAATAAATAAATCCTGCCTCCTCAATATAAAATACCACAGATTGATGAGGAAGTGTACACTCGGTGCATTTGTGAACGGCTGAATGCTTACGGTAAAATTCTTAACTTATTCCCAATTCCCAATTCCCAATTCCCAATTCCCTATTCCCTATTCTCCAATAAAATAAAAAAGGCTGCTGAGTTCAGCAACCCTCAAATTTAATAAACGTGCTTTTTTTTAATCAAAGGATATTAATCCAGGGATTTTTAAAACTTTTGACATTAACTAACCTTCCCATCTGTCACACTCCCAGATTCAGTAAAAACTCATGTTGTGACTGATAGGTTTTCATGGAGGCTGTGATATTTTGTAAAGGTTTTGTGGTATCTTCAATTTTTGTATTCATTTCCGACACCATCGCATTGGTGTTTGCAGCTTCTATTCCTGGGGCTGAGTCTTGATCACCCTCATCACTACCAGGTTCATTCAGTGCTAGGCGATCGCACGGTATTGTATCCGACAAAATCGCACTCGCCATCATTCCTGTATGAATCTCCATTTGCGCTTTTTTCGGCGCTTCAAAAACTAGCCTTTGTCCAGGAAACACCACCCTTTCAAAGTACCAGTTAGCAACATTGGAAATACGCGCCACCTGTATTTTACTTGTAGCATTGACGTAGCAGCAGAGAATTTTCCCCGATTGCTCCGGTGGTAGAGAATCTAATATTTGAGCCATAACTGCTGAGGAGCTTTTACGCCACAATTTTACATTACACAACCAAAACTAACATCGGATGATCCCCATTTGCTGTAACTGCGACTACCAACTGAAATTTTCTGCATCATTTCTATCTAAAGTCATGTTTTTTTGGAAAAAAATTGGCAAATATATCTTAATTTTTGCATTATTATACATTTTCAACTAAATTTCTTTAGTT
Source organism: Sphaerospermopsis sp. FACHB-1094 (assembly GCF_014696195.1). Lineage (NCBI taxonomy): Bacteria > Bacillati > Cyanobacteriota > Cyanophyceae > Nostocales > Aphanizomenonaceae > Sphaerospermopsis > Sphaerospermopsis sp. FACHB-1094. Next base: position 4,795 of record NZ_JACJPT010000066.1, read on the forward strand.
TTGCTGTTCCCCCTCTGTGAACTTAACAACCCTGAAAGCTTGTCAGACAAGGCTACTAACCCCTGGCTTGCTGAGAAGTTGGTTTTTCAATTTTATCGATCTACTGATTTACATCTGCTAATTTGCAGGCGACAATCATCACTGAATTATTGACGCTCCCCGCCTTAGGGGATTCTTGTTTCAATGAGCAACCTTACCCAAACTTGTTACCAAATCTGGGTAGAGATCAATGTTATGGTAAAGATATATGAAATTTTCTTCATAAACTTTATCTATTGCTAACCATCAATGATTCTGATGCCCAGCAATCTTACCTTTTCTCACTCTTCCTGAAAGTAAATTTGCCAATATCAAAAACTGGCTCAAATGTCAAGCAAAATATTGGTAAATTAAGATTAACACCACAAACCCACAGGTTCAGACCAGATATTTCTCTAGTTTTCCCCTACAAATTGGCAAGATGGCAGTTGAAACAACCATGATGGAAAATCGAATCCTTTACGTTCGCCTTCCTTGTAACCCCATCTTTCCCATTGGGGTTGTTTACCTGAGTGATCACGTCCACAAACTATTCCCTAACATCGAACAAAAAATATTTGATTTAGGAACAGTACCACCCCTGGACTACAGCAGCGCCCTAGATCGCTGTATTGACGAATTTAAACCCACACTCCTAGTCTTTTCTTGGCGAGATATTCAAATCTATGCACCAGTAGGAGGTAGAGGTGGCAACCCCCTACAAAACGCCTTTGAATTTTACTATGCCAAAAACCCATTCATTAAATTACGGGGTGCATTAGGCGGGTTGCGGATCTTCATCGCCTACTATGTAGAACTATGGCGCAACTTGGGATTAATCAAACGCGGTTTAAAACGCGCCCAAAGATATCATAACCAAGCCCGTGCAGTTGTTGGTGGTGGTGCAGTCAGCGTATTTTATGAACAGTTAGGAAAAAGCCTACCTTCAGGAACAATAATTTCCGTAGGTGAAGGGGAAACCCTACTTACAAAATACCTCAGTGGCCAAGAATTTCGGGATGAACGTTGTTATGTAGTGGGAGAAAACCAACCCCGTCAACGCCTGATCCATGAACAACCCACACCCCTAGAAAAAACCGCTTGTAACTACGACTACATAGAAACCATCTGGCCAGAAATTAACTACTACCTGCAAGATAAAGATTTCTATATTGGTGTACAAACCAAGCGCGGTTGTCCCCATAACTGCTGTTATTGTGTGTACACAGTAGTTGAAGGTAAGCAGGTACGCATTAATCCCGCCGATGAAGTTGTAGCCGAGATCCGCCAACTATATAATCGCGGTGTCCGTAACTTCTGGTTTACCGATGCTCAATTTATCCCCGCCCGCAGATATATTGATGATGCAATAGAGCTATTGCAAAAAATAGTTGATTCTGGCATGACAGATATTAACTGGGCGGCCTATATTAGAGCAGACAACTTAACACCAGAACTGTGTGAGTTGATGGCCAAAACCGGGATGAATTATTTTGAAATCGGCATTACTAGCGGTTCTCAAGAACTGGTACGGAAAATGCGGATGGGTTACAACCTGCGGACTGTACTGCAAAACTGCCGTGACTTGAAAGCAGCAGGTTTTAATGATATGGTTTCCGTCAATTACTCATTTAACGTCATTGATGAGCGTCCCGAAACCATCCGCCAAACTATAGCCTATCATCGAGAACTAGAACGGATTTTTGGCGCGGATAAAGTTGAACCTGCTATTTTCTTCATTGGACTGCAACCCCATACCCACCTGGAAGAATATGCTTTTAAAGAAGGTATCCTCAAACCAGGGTATAATCCTATGAGTTTGATGCCCTGGACTGCCAAAAAACTACTTTGGAATCCAGAACCATTAGGATCATTTTTCGGAGAAGTCTGTTTACAAGCTTGGCGACAAAACCCCAACGACTTCGGTAGGGAAGTAATGAAAATCTTAGAAGCAAGATTAGGTTGCGCTGAGTTGGAAACAGCACTGACAGCCCCAATTGTGGAAAAAACTGAGAAACAATTGGCTAGTGTAAACTGAGTGTGTATGAGGTGACAGGTGACAGGTGACAGGTGACAGGTGACAGTAAGAAGGCAAGAGGCAAAAGGCAAGAGTTTATTCTTACCAACTACCAGTCACCAATCCCCAGTCACCAATCCCCAATCCCCAATCACCAATCACCAATCACCAAAATTCCATGTTACAAGGTTCAATTCTCCAACAATTAGAAACAGCCTATCGTCATAGCAATAGACCTATTCGCTTTGGCGTGTATTATAAAAATACCTTAGTGGCTTTATGTCATGCTTTAGAAGACCATATTTTAAGTAAAGAAGATCAACCAATAGTAATTACCTGCTTTCAAAGAGGCAAATGGTATCTGCAAGAAGCCCAAAGATATGCAGATATTGCCAAGTGCAGCCGGGAAATTGCAATTATGGCTACCAGTGATGCCGGTTTTGCTGAACATCCCACCAGTCAACTAGCAAATGTAGATTTAGTACCACTACAAACATCTGATCCAGTATCCCAAGAATGGCACTTGATGATTCTGTCTCCACAATACACATCAATGGTAATTTGTCAAGAATTATCAGATGAAGATTATGGAGTTACAGGACTACCGGGGTCAGATTTAGAGCGCAAATTCTATGGAATGTGGACATTTGAGCCGGATGTAGTTCTGAAAGCCGCCGAGATAGCGATCGCCCACATCGAAAAATACAACCCAGAACTAGCCCAAAAACTGACCCAGCATAAACAAGCAATCAAGGCAGAAATAGCTTCACCAGAGGAGATTGGGAAAGTCGTTTCCCTGGTCATTGACTACCTAAAAAGTGGTGAAAATACTTTATCCTATCCTACAGCCACACGCCAAAACACTTTGAGTTCCAACTTGGTTTCTAACGAAGTCCAGGCATTTTTGCGGATGGCACAATTAATAGACATAGCAGATATTCAAAATCCCATGGCCGCCGCCGAAGTAGCTGCGATCGCCGAAATCATGGGACAATTACTAGAACTACCCGCATGGCAAATTAAAAGATTACGTCTAGCTGGGTTACTACATCGAATCGATCCACTGCAACAAACCGAAAGCATCCTCACATCCCCCAAAAAGCCCACAGAACAAGTAGCAGGACCAATTTGTCCCCTAGTTCCAGGAGCGCAGGTATTACGGACAATGCCCCAACTCAGAGCGATCGCCCAAATTATTACCCATCAAACCGAATGGTGGAATGGCACAGGAGAACCAGCAGGTTTAACAGGTGAAGAAATTCCTTTAGAATCAAGAATATTAGCAATAGCAGCAGACTTTCAATGGCGAGTCAGTCAGCAAAAATACTCAGATCAAAGTGGACAAAATATCTTTGCTAATGCCCTAGAACAATGTCGACACCAACAATCTACCCGTTTTGACCCTAAACTCATAGATACCCTATCTTTGTTAGTTATGGGTTTACAACAGGGACTGGACTTACCCATCATGTCACCCAAATTTAGTAGTAGTATGTGGTTGATTGATTCTCGCTGGAACAGTCAAGAATTAAAAATTAAAAATTAAAAATTAAAAATTAAAAATTAAAAATTCACCCATGAACATAGAAGCGATTAAATTAGGAAAAATTACACAACTCCCAGGATCAGACTTAGAAGACGAGGATTTATCTCAACTTGATTTAAGCCGCATTAACTTAGCCGGTTCCACCCTCGTTGGTACTAACTTTACAGGTTCTAAACTCGAAGGCGCACATTTTGAAGGTGCAAATTTAATGGGTGCAAGCTTGCTAGAAACTGATTTGCGGGCTAACTTAATGGGAGCTAACTTAATGCAAGCAGACTTAACCAGCGCCGATCTGCGAGGCAGCAACTTGCGTGGTGCTAACTTAATGGGTGCTACACTTAATGATGCTTCTTTAGCCGGTGCTTTTTTAAGTGGTGCTAATTTGATGAGTGTAAACTTACAAGGTGTTGACTTACGTAGTGCTGACTTACGTGGTGCAAACCTCACAGGAGCAAATCTCAAAGGTGCAGATTTGAGTCGCGCTGATTTGCAAGGGGCAACATTAAGTCAAGCCAATCTGGAAGAAGCCGATTTACGGGGAGCTAACTTAGCAGGGGCAAATTTAACCGGAGCAAATTTACTTTGTGCAGAATTAGAAGCTGCAAATTTAATCGGTGTCAATCTAGTTCAGGCTTGTTTGGTGGGTACAATCCTGGAAATTCTTCCTGAATAATTTTATTTGCCAAGGAATTTAATTTCAGGTAAACTTCAACTCTAACTCACCAATGACTAGTCAAAAAAGATATTTTCTTATATATTATGAATGATTCATTTAGTCGCCTTCAAGAATGGCTCACAGTATTTGCCTATTTAGGATTTACTTTATTTATTATTTGGCGAATTTTTACGGCACAAAATAAATAATAAATCAGTCCCTAGTTTCCTAATTACGGGATAAACTACCTGAAATATAAACTCAACACATTGATACTAAGGAACATAACAATGGCGCTGATTGATGGTCTTGCTGATGATAATAAAAGACAGACACTTTTAGTTGATTTGACAAATTTATTAGATACTCAAGTTGCTGCTACAAGTGGTATTTCTGGGATGGCGATCAAAACTGGATATGCAGTTATTAAAGGAATTAGTCCAGGATACTGTGCTGGTGCAATTGAGCGTCTTTTACCAGAATCTTTCGCTGCACTAGAACCTATCTGGGAAGAAGGTTTAAATACAGGTGATGCTGTCGGATATCTTAGTCAAAATCGTTCTCGTACAGCAGATTTATTGCTGAGTATTACTGATATTCGGATTCAGAAAAGCAGTAACTCTACTATCAAAGGTGTTTATAATAAACTCCGCAGTTCAGTCAAAAAAAATGTGGAAGACGCTGTACCTAGTTTAGCTCAAGTCATTGATAAATACACTAAAAACTAAGCTACAACTATTGTGGGGTAGGCATACTTCGACATAGTTCGACTCCGCACTTCGACTTACTTCGACTGCGCTCAGTACAAGTCTTGCCCCCCACATTTATTAAGAAAATACGCTATCATTTATTAAAAAAACTACAAATCATTTCCCCAGGACTATTATCTTTGAATAGCGTCACATTTCCATCTTTATTTACCTTAAATTTACCCCGACAGTTATAAACTTCCATTGGTGTTTTTTTACCATTAATACTTACAGATGCTCGATATTCCCAATATTTTTTAGCACTGCGTTTAATACTCAAAATACAAATTTCTTGCCCTTGATAATTCCTACATACTGTTGCTAAAGCTGGAGATGTAAAAGGAAAAGAACAAGCAAAAATGAAAACCAGCAGCATCACAAAATATTTAATCATTATTAAATTATCAACTATCAATTATCAACTATCAATTCCTCTTCATCCACAAAGCTAGTCCACCCATAAATAATACCCCCATTATTCCCTGTAAAGGATTATTATTTACACCTGTCACCCAGTCAGGAACAACTCCCGAATATTTTGTTAATTCTCCCACGTTAATAATATAATAACCCCAAACCAAACCACCATGTAAACCAATCGGTAAACCTAAACGCCCTCTTTTACCAAGCTTTCCCCATACTTGCGTTAACCCTAATAATACTAAAGCCGGAAATTGTGGTAAAGTATAAATGATTGCTGCTAACGGTTTAATAAAATGGGCAACGGCAAATAAAATGGCATTTATCCAAGCTGCTAAATTTAAATTGTAATCTCGCTCTAACTCATCCCATAACCAACCACGAAATAATAATTCTTCCGCAAAACCAACACCGAAACCAACCAGTAAACCTTCTAAAATTATTTTGACTAAAAACACTTTTGGTTGTTGCCACAATAACCAACCCAACCAACCCTGTAAACTAAATACTATTAAAATACTAATTAATCCTATACTTAAACCCTGCACAAAATCTATGCCATTTAGGTGGGAAAATTCTAACCCATAATGTTTTAATATCTGAGGTTGTTGATAAACTTTCTTACCCCATAACTTCAGTAGAAAAATAAACTCTGCATAAAGTAGTACCATTGTCAAGATACTTTCTAAATTAGTATCTTCAACCAGTAAATATATTGGTACTGCAAAAGGCAACCATAAAACCAATAAACACAAGATAAAACAACCCACCCTAACAGGGGCGGGACTTTGGGAAATTTGAGATAGATTAATTTTTTTCATGAATTAGTCAAATATCATTAGTCAACAATATACTACTAATTAACTAATGACCAGTGACTAATAACTAATGACCAATAACTATTCATCTGGTTCAATGGTACTGCTCAAACCATGATTTTTTAAAGTTTCACAATAAAATTCAGCGTGTTCTAAAGCACAGGTGATTACTAAAGCTAATCCGTTGTTGTGAGCTTCCATCATGATACTAACAGCTTGGGGCTGGGTAATACTCGGCACTGTGGTCATTAGCACTTGAACTACATACTCCATAGAGTTGAAGTCATCGTTATGGAGTAGAACGCGATACCGAGGCGCGAGCTTGCGAGTTGTGGAAGGCTTTTGAATAGTTTCTACTGACACTGCTCTTTGCTCTTTGATCGTGAATTTACTACAATATTATTTTTGTTAAACATCATGCTTAACAGTTGTTTATTTACATTATAACATTTTTGTTTTGATTCCAGCTAGAAAAATTCTCACTGTGTGGTTATAACTGGTAATTAGAATTAAAAAATTCCAATTATAATCATAATACTACAGCAATATTACTTTTAAAATGAAGAAAAATACTACAAAGTTTTTGCCTCATCTTCTGCTGCTATGGATATTAGCCCCAACTTTCAACCAGGACAAATAGTGTCTTTAGATTATGGCAACAGAAACCTTTATGCTGAAGTCATTCAAGTTGTGACTGATCGTGATGTATGCTGGGTGCGTCCTTTACTACTGGCTAACTTCACCCACGAACTACCCCTGATAACTGATCTGCGAGATGCGTCTGACTTGTTATGGCCTGTCAAATTATTTCGGACTGCTTTAGATACAGAAGTGATTAGTCTACTGAGTCAACTTTTACCAAAAGAACCAAAAGCTGACACAGATACGGTTGCCCAACAGCAACTAAATCAGTTTATCCACCAGCTTTGGCAAGCGTGCCAAGATGCTCAAGAATTGTGAATTTATTCAGAAAAACTAACAGTTACTAGCCCCAGCGTGGAACTAACTGCACTCGTCCAGCGTCCATCTCTGCCATTAACAATTCTAGAGCTTCGTAGTCCACGTCAGATATATAACCTAATTGAGTCAGTTCTGAGTTAATTTCATTTTCGATTTCTGGCGTTAATTTTTTGATGTGCAACGCTTTCTCTACCAGTTGACGAATGGCATATTGTGTGTTCATAAAAAATCACTCACCTTTAATTGTTACCCATTATCCAAGATTGGTATCGGTATAAAAAGTGATCTAGCTATCTATAAATTAGTGATCTAGATCACAAGCAAACGGTAATTTTGGCTTAAATCCACAGAGTGATAGCTATTCCCAGGTTTAGTATCATGACGACAGAAGATTAATCTGCATTTTGGCTGTCTATGTAGATTGTTTTTTAACCCAAGGAAAAAAAATGTATTTATATATACATTTCGCCTTGTAGTTATAACAATCTTTAAACAAAAGTCACAAAGCAATAAAGCAATAAAGATTTAATAAAGGAATCAGGAGTCAGGAGTCAGGAGTCAGAAGTCAGAAGTCAGGATTGAGGATTAAGAATTACACAGATGAATGATTAATTCAGATCGGAAATAGGTTTAATTATGTTGATCTACTTAATATAGTTCTAATTTACTGTGAACAATTGACCTGAAAGACAGAATAAATGCTAAGTTGAAAGAGATAAGTTGTAATTTAAGTTAGCTAAAAGATAGCAAAGTGGCTGTTTTAGTAGAGCAATTAATAACATCGGATATTTTAAAACCTGCCCGTTACCTGGGTAATGAGCGTTTAGCAGTACATAAACCTTGGGATGCGGCAACTGTACGTTGGGTGTTAACCTACCCAGAAGTTTATGAAGTCGGTGCTTCTAATTTGGGGCATATCATCCTGTATAACATTTTGAATGTCCAACCAAATCAGTTGTGCGATCGCGCTTATCTCCCAGCACCAGACTTGGGCGCAAAACTTCGCAACAACCAAATACCCCTGTTTGCAGTAGAGTCAAAACGGGCATTAACAGAGTTTGATATTCTGGGTTTTAGCCTCAGTTATGAACTAGGGGCAACCAACATCCTGGAAATGTTAGATTTAGCAGGAATACCCCTGACTTGGAAAGAAAGGAGTTCAGAAGGTTCTTCTTCCCAGTCACCAGTCACCAGTCACCAATATCCATTAATTTTCGCAGGTGGACAAACTGCCACATCTAACCCTGAACCTTACGCGGATTTTTTTGATTTTATTGCTTTGGGTGATGGTGAGGAACTATTGCCAGAAATTGGTTTAGTGATCGCTGAAGGAAAAGCCGCCGGTCTAAGTAGGGAAGAATTATTATTAGACTTGGCACAGATTCCCGGTGTTTACGTGCCACAATTTTATGAACTGGGGGAAAATGGCGCGGTTAAACCTTTGCGTCCTGATGTTCCTGAACGGATCATTAGAAGAGTTGCTACACCCATTCCCGCTTATTCTATTGGTTTAGTACCTTATGTAGAAACGGTACACGATCGCCTAACCATAGAAATTAGAAGGGGTTGTACCCGTGGTTGTCGGTTTTGTCAACCAGGAATGTTAACCCGTCCTGCAAGAGATGTAGAACCAGAAAAAGTGGTAGAAGCGATCGAAGCAGGAATGCGGGCAACCGGTTACAATGAATTTTCCCTGTTATCTTTGAGTTGTTCTGATTATCTATCCTTACCCGCAGTGGGGATGGAAATCAAAAACCGCTTAAAAAATGAGAATATTAGCCTGTCCTTACCTTCTCAACGAGTAGATAGATTTGATGAGAATATCGCTAATATTTTAGGAGGTACAAGACAAGGAAGCTTGACTTTTGCGCCTGAAGCCGGTACTCAACGGATGCGGGATATTGTCAATAAAGGTTTAACCAACGAAGAATTATTACGAGGAGTAAAAACAGCTTGGGAACAAGGTTGGGATAAAATCAAGCTGTATTTTATGATTGGTTTACCAGGAGAAACGGACGCGGATGTTTTGGGAATAGCGGAAACAGTCAGATGGTTACAGCGAGAATGTCGGGGTCAAGGTAGGAGACCGATCAGTTTTAACCTGACAATTTCCAATTTTACCCCCAAACCCCACACACCTTTTCAATGGCATTCCGTTTCTACTGCTGAGTTTGCCCGCAAGCAAGATTTGTTAAGACAAGAATTTCGGCGTATTCGTAATGTAAAGGTGAATTTTACGGATATTCGCCTTTCTGCGATGGAAGACTTTATAGGCAGGGGCGATCGCTCTTTAGGAAAAGTCCTCCTTCGTGCTTGGCAACTCGGTGCAGGAATGGACTCTTGGTATGACAGTGTAGAAACAGCTTTCAAGGCTTGGGGAGAAGCAATTGCCGAAGCTGGACTAGATTGGAAATATCGTCAGGTGGAGAATGGGGAATGGAATCTGTTTTCTTTAGGTAACGAAGAACAAGAAAAACTGTCACCTGTCACCTGTCACCCCTTCGGAGTTCGCCAGTCGCTTATGGGGGAAACCCCCAAGACCGCGCTGGCTCACCTGTCACCTTCTTCACCTCTGGATCTGCCCTTACCTTGGGATCATATTGATACAGGGATTGATAAAAAGTGGCTGCAAGAGGACTTAAAACGCGCTCTAGAAGCTGCTGTTGTTCCTGACTGCTCTTTTGAAGGTTGTTCCCATTGTGGTGTCTGTGGCACTGATTTCGGTCATAATATCGTTATAGAACCACCTGCAATTCCTCAGTTTGTCGGTGATTTTGTCCCCAATACCACCAAAGCACAACGGTTAAGGGTTTGGTTTGGGAAACAAGGTGATATGGCTTTAGTCAGTCACTTGGATTTAATGCGCCTGTTTGATAGAGTGATGCGAAGGGCAGGTTTACCAGTAGCTTTTACTGGTGGGTTTCATCCCCATCCCCGTATTGCTTTAGCTAGTGCTTTATCCTTGGGAAGTACCAGCAGTGGGGAAATAGTTGATTTTGAACTCACTCAACCGATGGATGTAGAAGATTTTCGCACCCAATTGGTAAGTCAACTACCGTCAGATATCCCCATCTACAGAATAGAAGAAATAGATTTGAAAGCACCCGCAGCTAACCAAGCTATGAAAGCAGCGGAATATTTGCTCACTATTTCTACACCCGGAAATGTGGAAGCTGACAAATGGCAAGATTGGATTGTGGCTATACTGGATCAAGATGAGATTTTGTCAGAGGTTATGACTAAATCAGGTAAACAGCAGAGCATAAATCTACGCGATCGCTTGTTTGAAATAGATTTAGTGCAGGTGAACACATCTCCAGCCGAGTCTCAAGCTATCTTGCGTTATTTGGGTAGCTGTCGTCATGACGGTGTGATCTTGCGTCCTGAGCAAATATTGTCTATACTAGAAATAGTGGCTGGTGCAGAATTTCATCTCTTGCATATCCACCGCAATCGGCTAGTTTTAGAAACATAATTCCTCAAGGGTAACTTGCTAGTAGTTACCCGGAATAAGCATATTCATAGGAATTGATTTTTAGCAAGGTTGCGCTAGAATAAAGTGAAGAGAAATTTTCTGGCGCTGCGTTGAATAATCTGATTCACTACCCTGATCATCAGGGAGTGCAAGCAAAAATAATGAGAGTGTAGTTTCTAGGATTGTATCCGAAACAACTAAGGCAGGTGAAAATACACTCTCTCTATAGCTACCTAGTGAATCAGTGACTAACAATAGCTTTACGCCTAGTCTCTAACTCTATGCTTTTTACAACACCTGTACCAATACCAAAACCCCAGATGGTCGAGGTAGTGGTTCAGAAATCATCAACCATAGACGGTTGATGTAATTACTGAAAACTCATGCAACGGTTCTGGAATAATCAGGCGTGTAAACGCAATTACAGTATTGTTAACAGCTTTCAATTATGGGAAGCTATGTCAGAGAAAGAAATTTTTATTACCAGTAGCGCCTTGTAGGGCTACCAGTAGGGGGCTAGAGGTATAAAATAAGCTCCTTGTAATCCCCATTGGTGCTGCCAATTTTTGAGGAACTTGAATGCCAAAACAAATTATTATCGCAGAGCAGCATCAAATTGCTGCCGTATTTTCGGAAGATCAAATACAAGAACTCGTTGTTGCCACTGGTCATCATCAAATTGGTGATATATACTTAGGCGTAGTAGAAAATGTATTACCTGGTATAGACGCAGCCTTCGTCAATATCGGCGATCCAGAACGCAACGGTTTTATTCATGTTACTGACTTGGGACCGTTGAAAATAAAACGTAGTTCCGCAGCCATTACTGAACTGCTGACACCACAGCAAAAAGTATTGGTGCAGGTGATGAAAGAGCCAACGGGAACAAAAGGACCAAGGCTTACAGGTAACATTACCCTTCCAGGACGTTATGTAGTATTAATGCCCTATGGTAGAGGTGTGAACCTATCCCGGCGAATTAAAAGTGAAAGTGAGCGCAACCGCCTCCGCGCCCTGGCAATTTTAATTAAACCTGCGGGTATGGGTGTACTGGTGCGAACAGAAGCCGAAGGCAAACCAGAGGAAGCAATAATTGAAGACTTAGAATTGCTACAAAGACAATGGGAAGTCATTCAGCAGGAAGCAGTCTCTACCCGCGCTCCTGCTTTGCTCAACCGAGATGATGACTTTATCCAGCGTGTATTGCGGGATATGTACGGTGCAGATGTGAATCGGATTGTAGTTGATTCCAGCACTGGGTTACGACGAGTTAAACAGTATTTACAAAACTGGAGTGGCGGTCAAACACCACAAGGTGTATTAATTGATCATCACCGCGATCGCTCACCCATCTTAGAATACTTCCGCATTAATGCTGCTATTCGTGAAGCTTTACGCCCAAGAGTAGATTTACCTTCTGGTGGTTACATTATTATTGAACCCACGGAAGCATTAACAGTAATTGACGTTAACTCTGGTTCTTTCACCCGTTCCGCCACAGCTAGAGAAACCGTTCTGTGGACTAACTGCGAAGCGGCTACAGAAATTGCCCGTCAACTCAGACTCAGGAATATTGCTGGTGTGATTGTAGTTGATTTCATTGATATGGAATCACGACGCGACCAACTGCAAGTTTTAGAACACTTTAATAAAACCCTTAAAGCAGACAAAGCTCGTCCCCAAATTGCCCAACTGACCGAGTTAGGTTTAGTAGAACTTACCCGCAAACGCCAAGGTCAAAATATTTATGAATTGTTTGGCGAAACTTGCCCCACCTGTGGCGGTTTAGGACATACTGTACGTTTACCAGGGGAAATAGAAAACCGGATGCCCATCCCCGCAGCAGACATACCAGATCGGTTTACACCCACACCTCAAAGAGAAGTGAAAACACCATCTGCGCGCCTCCCAGAAATCAGGGAAACTAGGGACATTTATGATGGCTTTAGCGAGGGTTTTGAAAGTGATTCTGAGGTTGGCCAGTTGATCAACCATCCCAGTTATCAAGAATTGGGTGACAACAAACGTCGTACCCGCACCCGTCGCAGTCGCATCGGTATCAATGGCATTAATGGCAAAGATGAAGTCAGGTCTGGTAATTCATTGGGATTTGGCAATGATTTAGATTTAGACTTGGATGGTGACAATGAGCTAACCCCCACATCGGAAATTCCCTCTCTTCTCTCAGATCCTCTCCGGGAAAGAGAAGCTATGCGAACCCCCACTCTTGGTAAAGGTGGTTGGGAAAGACCAGAGCGAACCAAAATGAAGATAGAGCCGGTTAAACCAGTTGTAGAACCGCCCCAGATTGTTTCCGTGGAAATGACAGACCAGGAACAAAAGATGTATGCTGAAATGGGCATTTCTCCGGCTGTGAAGTTAGAGTCAGAGGTTAAAAATGCCAAATCTGTGATTTTTAACATTGTTCAACCTGGACAAACACCAAATAGCGCAACGGAATCTACCTCAGAATCCACATTTCCCGAAACAATTACATCTGAATTTACCAGAGTCAAAATGCCAACACCAAAAGTTGAGGTAGAAGAACCATCCTTGTTGCCAAAATCCAGAATTGAGCCGCCTCTGGAAGATTCTAAATCCATAGGATTTGACTCTTTGACAGATGATGAGGAAATAATCAATAGCACTTCTATTCCTAATCGCCGTCGTCGCCGTCGTTCTTCCGCACTGGAGGACAGTTAACCGCTTTTATGGTAGAGACACAGCCAACACCTGCATCTGTTTTGTCAACTACACCTTTGGGCGAATCAAGTTGGTGGGAATTTTCCATAGGTTTAGATATTCATGGGTTGGTTGCTGGTGTGGATGAAGTGGGGCGTGGTGCGTTATTTGGTCCTGTAGTTGCGGCCGCAGTGATATTACCGCCAGCAGCTTTGCCACAACTGATGGCTTTGAAAATTAACGACAGTAAAAAGTTGTCTAGTTCTCGTAGAACTCAGTTAGCACAGCAAATTGCTGAACTGGCTTTAGACTGGAAAATTGGTTATGCTGCTACTGCGGAAATTGACAAGCTCAATATTTTGCAAGCAACGCTGTTAGCAATGAAGCGGGCTATACTGAAGCTAAAGGTACAGCCCGCACTTTGCTTAGTTGATGGTAATCAGATGGTAAAGGATTTGAATATACCGCAACAAACTATTGTCAATGGAGATGGGCGATCGCTCAACATTGCAGCTGCTAGTATTATGGCTAAAGTTTGGCGTGATGATTTAGTTTTGCGTTTGGCATCTAAGTATCCAATGTATGACATAGAAAACAATAAGGGTTATGGCAGCCCGCGACATTTGCTGGCTTTGCAAAAATACGGTCCATCACCCTTACATCGTCTCTCTTTTCGTCCTTGTCAACTCAGGTGATTGGTAATTGGTAATTGGTAATTGGTAATAGCTGATTAAAAAACATAAAATTGATTACCCAGTCACCAGTCACCAGTCCCCAGTCCCCAGTCCCCAGTCACCAGTCACCAGTCACCAGTCACCAACCACCAATCATTCAAAATTTAACAATCCCATTTCTGTATTATCACTAGCAATTTCTTTTATTTGTGTTTGTGATATTACCCAATGGCGATAATCAGCGAGGAGGTGATGTAATAATCTTTGTTTAATGGTCAACAACACGCTTTTAAGTAAACCGTTCCCTGTGGTTTCCAAAATCGACTTGGGAGTGAGGGAAAATGGGTGAGGAATATCTACCAACACTTCTAGATCGGCTTTTCCTTGTAGCCTTGTGTCATTACCATTGTGGTAAGGTGATAAATACCCTTTTAAATTGAGAGCAAAACGCTGGTTAATATACTCAAAACCTCTGATTTCACACCCTACAGAACGTAAATAAATTGTTCCGTGGGCATCCGCCCAAACTCTCATATCTACAGTAGGTTGAATACTTAAAGACATAAAAGCCAGAGGACGCATTTTCAAGCGAAACACTTCCTCAGATAACTGCTGAATCATACTATTGTCAGCTAATGTTCTCACTAGACGTTGAGGCTGACGCAAGTAGTGCTGAATAGGGATAGGTTGCTTGGGGACAAGAATTTCGACCGATTGAGAGGCAGTAAACTTGGTAGCCATGAGTAGATTATAGCAATATGTTTTATTGTAATATTTTTTAATAAACTATATTGGTTTGCATAAAATCAACAAATTTATTCATAATCACTTAAAAGAAGGCAGAAGGTAGGGGTTTAGCACTGCTAAACCTGTACAGGAGTCAGGATACAGAGAAGAAAAATTTTTTCCTTGCTTCCTGTAATCTAATTAGGGGTTGCTGAGAAAGTCTTTCCGTGAGGGCATAGGAGTCAGGAGTCAGGAGTCAGGAGTCAGGAGGAGATTTGAAAATTTCTTTGCCATCTCTTGAAATCCCAAAAAATGCACACTTTTTCCGGTATACCCTTCCAAACCCTTGCACTAATTTCTGTGTTTATCAGCCTCTAACCTTTGATATATCAAGGTTTTAGGTTTATTCAGCAAACCCTAATTACAAATCTAAAATCTAAAATCTAAAATCTAAAATCTAAAATCTAAAATTGTCATGAAAAAATGTGAACCTGCGGCGATCGCATATTTAGGACCACCAGGAACTTACTCAGAACAAGCTGCTTCTTTTTATCTCAATTGGCTAAAAAGCAATCAAGAGATAGAAGCTACCTTATCACCTTATCCTACTATTGCCAAATCATTACAAGCGGTAGCTACAGAACAAGCTGATATAGCTGTTGTACCTGTAGAAAATTCCATTGAAGGCAGCGTCAGCATGACAATGGATAGCCTGTGGCAGTTAGACAGCTTGCGAATAAAACTGGCTTTGGTTCTACCAATCAATCATGCGTTAATTTCCTGTGCTAATCAATTAGAAAATATTAAAACAGTTTATTCCCATCCCCAAGCATTAGCACAATGTCAAAGTTGGTTGGCCAAATTTCTGCCCAATGCCAATTTAATAGCCAGAAATTCTACTACTGAAGCACTACAAGGACTACCGCAAGCACCGGAAACAGCAGCAATTTCTTCTCAGAGAGCCGCCCAACTTTATAATTTACCTATTCTCGCTAGTAGAATTAACGACTATCCTGACAACTGTACACGCTTTTGGGTAGTGGCTAAAGAAAGTACGGAAAATAATGGTTTCAACCCTACTCACACATCCTTAGCTTTTAGTGTACCTGCAAATCTTCCTGGTGCATTAGTTAAAGCTTTAGAAGTATTCGCCCATCTAGGAATCAATCTCAGTCGGATTGAATCTCGTCCTACTAAGCGTTCCTTGGGAGAATATTTATTTTTCATTGATGCAGAGGCGGCAGTCAGTTCACCATTAATGACTTCAGCTTTAGCAGAATTAAACAGTTCTACGGAAGTGCTAAAAATTTTTGGTAGTTATAGTGTCTTGACAGTTACCGATTAATATCATCTTCTGCTAATAACTTATAGCTTAGCTGGTAATTGATGTTTAAGTAGGGTTTGCTGAATAAACCTAAAACCTTGATATATCAAAGGTTAGAGGCTGATAAACACAGAAATTAGTGCAAGGGTTTGGAAGGGTATACCGGAAAAAGTGTGCATTTTTTGGGATTTCAAGAGATGGCAAAGAAATTTTCAAATCTTCTCCTGACTCCTGACTCCTGACTCCTGACTCCTATGCCCTCACGGAAAGACTTTCTCAGCAACCCCTAAGTAGGGTTTGCTGAATAAAAAAGTAAAGTTGCCCAAAAGCTTTTTACCTCCTGCCTTCTGCCTCCTGCCTCCTGCCTTGTCATGACGACAATTTTCAACGCCCACCTACTTACCAATTACCAATTACCCATTACCCATTACCGGCAAAACACAATAGTTGATGATTAGCCCATATTACTAAAAGTGTCTTTAAGAACAGAACGTGCTGCCAGATGATTGCGAGTAGAAGTCAAAATTTCTGCTTCTCTTTGTAAGCGAGCAGATGTGTCTTGTAGTTCTAACAATGCTTGCTGTTCAGGAGCTACACCATAAAGGTTACTTGCCACCCAGTAAGATAGCTCTGTTGGTAAATCAGGTAAATCTTCTGGCAGTTCGATATCTTTTTCAGTTAATTTAGCTGAAAGACGGACAACATCCCGCAGTAGCTGTTCTACATCAGCAGCTAAAGGTCGCAAGTCCTGAGACGGGGGATGGTCTTCAATCCATTCTACTAAACCAACACGATAGGGCTTTTCACGAACATACTCTAAAACTCGAAACCTTTGCTGTCCCAAAGTTAACATTTCCATCCGGTCGTCTGGTAATCGCTGGTAATGAATAATTTCCGCACAGCAACCGACATTAGCAATAGTACCTTGGATGGGATCGACCATCACAACTCCAAATCTGCGATCGCCTTCCAAAATCGTGTTCATCATGATGCGGTAGCGAAATTCAAATATATGTAGGGGTAATGGTCTGGTGGGAAACAGCACCACTTCGGGTAACGGGAACAGAGGTAGTTCACGGACGGCAATTTTTGAAGAAGATGTCATTGTTAGGTGGGTATCAAGTTTATTCTTATTTATTCTGAAAATATATTTTTTTACTTTTACTGTCGCCGTACTTTGTTTATATTTTATCATTTGTTGGATAGCTATTGAAAAACCCTAAGAAAATTTCTCTTAGGGCTGGGTTAATATTCATACCTAAAAATATTCCATGTAGATTTTCAGTTATCAGTGGGAAAAGGCAACAGGCAAAAGGAAAAAGAAGACTAATATTGATCTCTCTTCCCTATTCCCTATTCCCTATTCTCTATTTCCTGTTCTAATTAAAGTTTGACTTCGATATCTACACCAGATGGTAAATCCAACTTCATCAGCGCATCAATAGTTTTAGAAGAAGGCTGGTAAATATCAATAATCCGACGATGGGTGCGGGTTTCAAAATGCTCACGGGAATCTTTATCTACGTGAGGTGAGCGCAGCACGCAATATATCTTCCGTTTTGTGGGTAAAGGAATCGGTCCGATAGCTGTAGCGTTAGTACGGTTAGCTGTATCTACAATCTTCTCGCAAGATGTATCCAATAAACGTCGGTCAAAAGCCTGTAAGCGAATTCTAATCTTCTGCTGCTGTAAAGTTGCCATCTTTAGTTTTCCAGGTTCTGTGAATTTTAGATTTTAGATTTTAGATTTTAGATTTTAGATTTTAGATTTTAGATTTGAGAAACAAACAAGAATCATAAATTAAAATCCAAAATTGCTAAAGGGAAGATAAAAGAGCAGAGACGTACTTTTCCAATCTCTGCTCTTAATTACAAAGACAAAAAGGTACTACTTGATGATTTTAGAAACGACACCAGCACCAATAGTCCGGCCACCTTCACGAATCGCAAAGCGCATACCTTGCTCAATCGCGATCGCGTTGATCAGTTCCACTGTCATTTTGATGCGATCGCCTGGCATTACCATTTCTACTGCGCTACCATCATCAGCGGTATAGCTTTGAATTGTGCCAGTTACATCAGTTGTCCGTACATAGAACTGAGGACGATAACCTGCGAAAAATGGTGTTTTCCGACCACCTTCTTTCTCAGTCAAAACGTAAACTTCACCTTCAAATTGAGTGTGAGGTGTAATAGAACCAGGCTTGGCAATTACCATTCCACGCTCGATGTCTTCTTTTTTGAGACCACGTAGCAATACACCAGCGTTATCTCCAGCCATACCTTCGTCGAGACTCTTCTTGAACATCTCGATACCGGTTACAGCCGTACTCCGGGTATCTTTGAGTCCAATTATCTCAACTGTATCGCCAACCTTAACTTTACCACGTTCAATCCGGCCAGTAGCAACTGTACCACGACCTGTGATGGTGAATACGTCTTCTACTGCCATCAAGAAGGGTTTATCAACATCACGCTCAGGAGTGGGGATGTAGGAATCTACAGCATCCATCAATTCGTAGATTTTATCTACCCAGGGATTTTCTCCTTTTTGGAGTTTAGGATTCTTAGTCATTGCTTCCAAAGCTTGTAGACCAGAACCTTTGATAATGGGGATGTCATCACCGGGGAAATCATAGCTAGTAAGTAGTTCCCGCAGTTCCAGTTCTACTAATTCCAGAAGTTCTGGGTCATCCATCAAATCTTCTTTGTTCAAGAAGACAACCAAGCTGGGAACACCTACTTGTTTTGCCAACAGGATGTGTTCACGAGTTTGGGGCATAGGACCGTCCGTAGCTGCAACTACGAGGATACCACCGTCCATTTGTGCCGCACCAGTGATCATGTTTTTCACATAGTCAGCGTGTCCGGGGCAGTCTACGTGAGCATAGTGCCGAGATTCGGTTTCATACTCAACGTGAGCGGTGTTGATGGTAATACCCCGTGCTTTTTCTTCGGGTGCGTTGTCAATTTGGTCGTAACCCTTAGCTGTAGCCTGACCCATAGCTGCCAAGGTCATGGTAATGGCTGCTGTTAAAGTAGTTTTACCGTGGTCAACGTGGCCAACAGTACCGATATTAACGTGAGGTTTTTTTCTGTCAAACTTTTCGCGTGCCATGTATACTCGTTTCCTTTTTTAATTAAGCGTTCCCTTTGCTTTTAGCAATGATAGTTTCAGCCACGCTGCGAGGCACCTCTTCATAGTGGCTGAATTCCATCGTGAAGATACCTCGGCCTTGGGTCTTAGACCGGATATCTGTGGCGTAACCAAACATAGTCGCTAGTGGAACTTTGGATGTCACCTTAGCGATTCCCTGTTCAGTGATTTGGTTTTCAATCTGTCCTCTACGGGAGATTAAGTCACCTATGACAGTTCCCATAAAGTCTTCGGGAACTTCTACTGCAACTTTCATCATAGGCTCTAAGAGGACTGGTGAAGCTTTCAGCACTGCCTCTTTCATCGCCATTGAACCGGCAATTTTGAAAGCCATTTCCGAAGAGTCTACATCGTGGTAGGAGCCGTGAACTAACGTTGCTTTCACGTCAATTAGTGGATATCCAGCTAAAATACCAGATTCGCAGCTTTCTTTCATACCCTGCTCTGCGGGGCCTATATACTCTTTAGGTACTACGCCACCGACAATTTTAGAGACGAATTCAAAGCCAGTGCCTGGGTCTCCTGGTTCTAAATTGATCACAACGTGACCGTATTGACCTTTACCACCACTTTGACGGATGAATTTGCCTTCTACGTTGGTAACTGTTTTCCGAATGGTTTCGCGGTAAGCTACCTGTGGCGCACCAACATTCGCTTCTACCTTGAATTCCCGTAACATCCGGTCTACTAGAATTTCCAGGTGTAACTCTCCCATCCCCGCAATCACGGTTTGGTTAGTTTCTGGATCAACACTGACACGGAAGGTAGGATCTTCTTCTGACAAAGATTGTAGTGCCTTTGACAGCTTATCCATGTCGTTCTTGGTTTTGGGTTCAACCGCTACGGAGATCACAGGTTCAGGAATGAACAGGGATTCCAGAATAACTGGTGATCCTTCATCACATAAAGTGTCACCTGTCAAGGTGTCTTTTAGTCCCAAAGCTGCACCTAAGTCACCTGCCCGCAGTTCTTCGACATCTTGTCGTTCATCTGCTTTCATCAGCACTAGGCGGGAAATCCGTTCTTTCTTGTCTTTACTGGCGTTCAGGACGTAGCTGCCTTTTTTCAATACACCAGAATAAACACGCACAAAGGTGAGGCGACCGTAGGGGTCAGCCATGATCTTGAATGCTAGAGCAGCTAGAGGTTCGCTGTCATCCGCCCGGCGCTCCACTGTCTCGCCATTTGGCAATAAGCCTTGAATTGGTGGTACTTCAATTGGTGCTGGCAGGTAATCTACAACTGCATCCAGCATCAACTGCACACCTTTATTTTTAAAGGCTGAACCACAAAGCACGGGTACAATTTTTCCCTCAATTGTACCTTTACGTAGGGCTGTACGGATTTCTTCTTCTGTAAGTTCTTCGCCCTCGAAGTACTTAGTCATCAGATCATCACTAGTTTCTGCTACCGCTTCTATTAACTTAGTGCGGTATTCTGCTACCTGTTCTTGTAGTTCAGCCGGAATTTCTGTTTCTTGAATATCGGTTCCTTGGTCGTTGGTGTAAATGTATGCACACATCCGCACCAAGTCAATGATGCCTTTAAAATCACTTTCGCTACCGATGGGCAGTTGAATAGCAATGGCATTTGCCCGCAGGCGATCGCGCATTTGCTCATGAACTCTATAAAAGTTCGCTCCTGTGCGATCCATCTTGTTGATGAAGGCAATGCGAGGTACTTTGTAGCGGTCAGCTTGCCGCCATACTGTCTCAGACTGAGGTTGAACACCACCAACAGAACAAAAGACAGCGATTACACCATCTAACACCCGCATGGAACGTTCAACTTCAATTGTGAAGTCCACGTGACCGGGAGTGTCAATAATGTTAATTTGATGATCTTTCCAGCTGGTACTAATCGCAGCGGCAGTAATGGTAATTCCTCGCTCCCGCTCCTGATCCATCCAGTCTGTTACAGCAGTTCCTTCGTGAACTTCACCAATTTTATGAATTATCCCAGAGTAAAATAATATTCTCTCTGTTGTTGTCGTTTTTCCCGCATCTATATGCGCCGCAATACCGATATTGCGTACTTTCTCTAGCGGGTTTGTGCGTGCCACAGTTACCTCCTATAATTTAGGACTCATGATATCTTGTATATTACTCTTTGTTAAGATTCTATACTTTTACGGAAAACCGTCTTGGGCAGAAAGTTGCCGATATACCGCTGGCAATTAGGCGATATATCGTTGCTCCACTTAGTAACGGTAGTGTGCAAATGCTTTGTTGGCTTCAGCCATGCGGTGAGTTTCTTCACGTTTGCGAATGGAACTGCCTGTTTCGTTAGCTGCGTCCATTAACTCATTTGCTAGTCTACTGGACATCGTACGACCTGGCCTAGACCTAGAAAATTGTACTAACCACCGCAGTGCTAGGGTAGTACCCCGATCAGAACGTACTTCCATTGGTACTTGATAAGTTGCACCACCTACTCTTCGAGCTTTGACCTCTACTAAAGGTGTGGCGTTGCGGACTGCTCTTTCAAATGTTTCCAGAGGATTGCCGCCTGTCCGTTCTTCAATAGTTTTTAAAGCATCATAAACAATTCTGGCAGCGAGAGATTTTTTGCCATGACGCATTACCCGTCGCATCATCATACTAACGAGGCGACTATTATACACTGAGTCAGGCGGAACAGGCCGCCTTTGACTAACACCACGACGAGACATACTTCATCCTTGAATTCGGAATTTGGCAACGAAATTATATGTTATCAGAACATAGAAATCTAAAAGCGGTGTGAGCAACCGCTTAAATTTCCTTGAGTTTTGGACTTAGTTGCTTTTAAGCTCAACTCATTAGTTTTTTTTACCCATACAAAAAGCTAACTAATGCTAACAAGCCTTGCTGCTTTTTCTTCCTGCTTCATCAGTTCGACTACGCTCACTGAACTCCTAGAAGTGTCGGCACTGTCCAGTCCACAGGCTTTCAGATTGGGTGTATCTCACCCTAATATTGAGTATTTAGGCTTGGTTATTACCTAAAATACCTATCAATAATGGTCTTTTTTCGGGTCTTCAAGTCTCAAGTTTTTCTGTTCATGAGCAGACATAAATCTTGAGCAAATGTGATCATTTGTTAGCTTTCGTTAGTAAAACACTAACCGGCTGTTAACCCTATACCATAAACAGAAGGCGACAACACTATCAACTCTAATATTTACATTAAAGTGTTGCTATTGCTTACAGTATTCTGCTTTTAAACTCTTACACTTGCTCGCTTAGTGCAAGTTATAGCTTAATTTCTTAAACAAGAATACACCGCTAGATTCTGTGTTTTATGGGGGCTGAAATTAGACGATTAATCGTTATTCATGCAATATTCATGCGATTAATCGCCTATTTCCTATTTTTTCGCTTCTTTTGGGCGCTTAGTTCCATATTTGGAACGTCCTTGCTTCCGGTCTTTAACTCCGGCTGTATCTAAGGTTCCACGAATAATGTGGTATCTCACGCCTGGTAAGTCTTTTACCCGACCACCACGAATCATCACAACAGAGTGTTCTTGCAAGTTATGGCCAATACCTGGAATGTAAGCTGTGACTTCAAATCCAGAAGTTAATCTGACCCTTGCTACTTTGCGGAGGGCTGAGTTTGGTTTTTTAGGGGTAGTCGTATATACTCTGGTGCATACTCCTCGACGTTGAGGACATTGTTTCAGAGCAGGAGACTTGGTTTTTTGACGCGCTAGTTCGCGTTCACTACGGATTAGCTGCTGTATTGTTGGCATGAGTGACAGCGCGTTAAGCTGCTTATGTTTTATTTTAACAAATCCTGATTATAGCGTTTTTTTGGTTTTTACGTCAATTATTTTTTAGGAGTTCAGGAGTCAGGAGTCAGGAGTCAGGAGGCAGGGGGCAGGGGGCAGGGGGCA